>NZ_JBGMOE010000207.1:0-32386 GCF_041424195.1 Tardiphaga sp.
TTGCGCCTCACGGCGCGCTGCCACCCCTCATCGTTTGAGGGGAGACTATCCGAACAACTCGGGCTCATTGAGCCGCGAGACTGCGGAAGCGTGGCTGTTTGATATCTGAATCTGAAGCGACGCGCCGGCGCGAGAAGTATTCTCCCCCAAGGGAAGCGCCGCGGGGGCCGGCGGACGACGAAACTACAGCCCGGTAAACCCGGCCTTCACCGGATCGTTGCTGCCATCGAGCTCACGCAGATAGGTCAAGCCGCACACTGTCAGGCGATGCGGATCGGTTTCGCCGCCATCGAACAGCGACTTTATGTAATCGGTGACTTTGGTGCGGGCTTCATCCGATGCCGCCTGGGTCCGGCTCGCCATCATGTCATAGGTGTGCATGATGCGATCGATGGCAGTCTGCATGTCGTCGTTTTCCCCATTGGACACCAGAAAACCGGCTACTCGGCTTCCAGCCGTGCAGCCTGGAACTGTGTGATGGCTTTGTTCGCAAGGCGGAGTTTGTTGCCCTCACCGCGGTGAAACATCCGGACGATGATTTCGAGCAGCCGATCGTTGGTGAGATAAGTATCGGGCATCGCGCCGGACTTGCGCAGGTAGTTCGAAGCAATGGCATAGGCTTCGCCCACCACCTCGACATTCATCACTTTCAGACCGCGTTCGACCAGCATGGCTTGCCCCTTCTGACGAAGCGATAAGCCGCGAGACTGGAACTGGTTCCATCGAAGGAAGACGGAAATTTTGCGAGAGGGCATAACGTAGCTCTACGCTCTCCGACGACAAGCAAGCGCAGGATAGGGAGCGTCAACAGGTCGCGCGAAGCGCACCCGATGATAAACTCCGCGAAAACCCGTCAAGGCTTGGCACGAGCGGTGAATCGCTCACGCATGCATGCTGTCCCTGGGCTTATTTGACAGCCACGAACATATCGCGGCCGGAATTGCACCGATGAGGCCGAGTGCCACGATCTGTTTACTGGACCCGAGAAGCAAGGCCATCGCCAACACCGATAGACCGTAGGCAAGAAGTGTCGTCGTCATGACCGCAGGCATGGACGTCCTGGCAATCAGCCAGTCGAGCAAAGCGACCAAGAGCCCCGGCGCAATAAGGACGAGATACATGAATACCGGCCCTGTACCGCTGTCCATCGCTGCGCCCGTCAGGATGTACAGCACCGCGTAGAACGAGGCAGTGGCAACGGCAGGAAAGAAGAGCAAAAAGATCAGGAACCGCTTCATGAAATCATCTCCAATATCTCTTGGTCTGTCTTGGAGGTGTTTTCGTTCAGCAAGCGCAGGTGGGCACGAGGCCAAAGAAAAAGGCGCCCTGCGAGGGCGCCTTGATCAATTTCAGTGTCGCATGCGTCTTGCGCGCATTTCGACGTGCTTTCGGAGGGCAATCCGTCGGCAATGGTTCGGCGACTTGGAGGTCGAAAGTCTCAGAGACGATACAGAATCTGGTCGGTCCAGAAGCGCTCGAGGCGATGCAGCGACTTGTTGAGGGTCGCGAATTCCTCGTTGGAGATGCCGCCGACCTGCTCGACCGTCTTGACGTGCTTCTGATAGAGCGCGTCGACGATGTGGCGGATTTCCTGGCCCTGCGCCGTCAGACGAATGCGAACCGAGCGACGATCGACGCGCGAACGCTGATGATCGAGGAAACCGAGTTCGACGAGCTTCTTCAGGTTGTAGGACACGTTGGAGCCGAGATAGTAACCGCGGGTGCGCAGCTCGCCGGCGGTCAATTCCTTGTCGCCGATATTGTAGAGCAGCAGCGCCTGCACCGAATTGATATCAGCACGGCCGCGGCGATCGAATTCATCCTTGATGACGTCGAGCAGACGGCGGTGCAGCCGTTCCACCAGCGTCAAAGCTTCCAGATAAAGCGGCTGAACCGGCGCCTGGCCTGGAACGAGATCGACGCTTTCCACCGTCGCAACGGTCTTGATCATGACACTACCCCTGTTGTCGTTTTTATCGACTTATTCGACGAAACTTGTGTTCCGCCTGATAGGGCCAACTTAAGGGGGAGCGTTTGAAGAACCGCTTAAATAAGACAATAAAGAGATCATGAATTTGCGAGAGTGAATCTCATATTAAGCCGGTGAATAAAGGGCTTTTCGCAAGGTTTGATTCACGCTGCAAAGCCCATGTTCCAGCTTTGTCCGCCCGATCTGTCGCATAGCGAAACAGCTTGCGTAAAATTCGAAACACTCGCGTAAGACTCGTAACCGGGGCGTTAGGGTGACCGAAGTCTTACCGCCAACGCCCCGAAAATTAATTCGACAATTTTACGCAACTCCGCGCGTTCGCCCTTCCCAATATGGCGCGCGCAAAGCCTTGCGATCGATCTTGCCAAGGCCCGTCACGGGGATCTCGGCGACAAAATCGATGGTCTTCGGCGACCACGGCGCGCCGCGCTTGTCTTTCACATGCGCCTGCAGTTCCTCGGCGGAGTTATTCGCGCCGGCTTTGAGCACGACGAAGGCTTTCACTGCCTCGCCCCACTTCGCGTCGGGAATTCCGATCACCGCGGCGGACGCCACCGCATGATGCGCCATCAATGCATCCTCGACTTCGCGCGGATAGATGTTGAAACCGCCGGAGATGATCATGTCCTTGGTGCGGTCGACGATATAGAAGAAGCCGTCTGCATCCTTTACGGCGACATCGCCGGTGTGCAGCCAGCCGCCGCGAAACGCATCTTCGGTGGCATCGGGCCGTTTCCAGTAACCATCCATCACCAGCGAGCCGCGCACGCAGATCTCGCCGGGTTCCCCAGTCGCCACTTCGCGCATCTCGGCGTCGAACAGTTTCACCTCGACCATCGGATTGGCGCGGCCGCAGGAACCGAGGCGGCCCGGCTTGCTGTCGTCGTGATCGATCTTGCGCATCGTGGTGATGATCTGCGGCGCTTCGGTCTGGCCATAGAGCTGCACGAACACTTGGCCGAAGATGCCGACGCCCTCGCGCAGCCGGTCCGGCGACATCGGTGCCGCGCCATAGACGATCATCTGCAATGACGACATGTCGTATTTGGCGCGCAGATCCGGCGCGTCGATCAGCGCATAGATCAGCGTCGGCACCAGGAAGGTCGCAGTGATCTTCTCCTTATGCACCACACGGCAATAGGTCTCCGCATCGAAGCCCTGTACCAGCCGCGCGAAGCCGCCGCGCAGCATCACCGGAAACAGCGTGATGCCGGCGGCGTGGCTGATCGGCGTCGCCGCGAGATAGCGGATATCGGCGGGCCAGTCCCAATCCGCATAGATCGCCAGCGCCATCGCCACGATCACGCGATGCGGCAGCATCACGCCCTTGGATCGGCCCGTCGTGCCGCCTGTATAAGCCAGCCAGCAGATATCGCCGACACTGCTCTCGTCGACCAGCGGCTCCGGCGTCGCATCGGGCAGTTCGGCCAGCAGATCGCGCGCGCCATCGAGCGCGCCGAAGGACAGCAAGTGCTTCAGGGCCGGCACGCGGCTGCGCAGCGTGAGGCCGCGTGCGGCGAACTTGCCGCTCTCCACGATCAACGCGGAAATTTCGGCGTCCTCGAGAATAAAGGCGTGATCGTCCTCGGCGGCCATCGGATGCAGCGGCGTGTAGCGCAGGCCCATCACGGTGGCGGCGCAAATGGCTGCCCAGCTCTCGGCGCGGTTGCCGGAGAGAATGGACAGCGCATCGCCCTTGTTGAGGCCAAGGCTGCGGAACAGACTGATGAAGCGCGCGACCACATCGCCGAATTCGCGATAACTCCAGCGGATGTTGCCGTCCGCGAGCGCGGGCTGATCACCATAGCGGGCGATGGCGCTGACGATGAGGCTGCCGGCGGTGCCGCCGGAATAGAGCTGGTTCAAGATATCCTCCCTGATTGGCACGGCCTTCTGCGAGGCCTCTGCCTGATGATCGCAGCCTATGGCGGCCGTTCGCGCGCCGCCATCCATGCCAGCGCAAGGTAGCCTGCGAGAAACGCAGCCTGGATGCCGACGATCAGCAGGTTGCCGCCATAGATGGTCGGAAACATCAGCTCGATAACCGCCATGGACACCACGGTCGTCAGCCAGACGACGGCGCCCCACGGCGTGGCGAGCCAGAGTCCGACGGCGCTGACCAGTTCGATGACGGCGAAATAGACCGTGGCGGTCTGCCAGGCCATGGTCTGGACCTCAAACGCATCATCCTCGGTGCCGACAAAGCCGGTGACCTGCGCCCAGTGATAGAGGCCCTGCATCATCGAGACGACGGCCATCACGCGCAGGAACAGGACCAGACGCCGGGTCCAGATGTTTTCGTCGGATTCGATGCGCCCGGACGAGATCGCCGCAACCGACATGGCATGGTCCCGCGACGTAGGGTCTCTCGACCCCAGCTCTCTTGAACCAAGGTCGCGCGGCATTTGCTCAGACATGCGAATGCAATCTCGTAAATTGGACCTGAAAGCTCAAACGATGACCTGGATGATTCATGGGGGCTTTTTGTGGGCCTTCGGGCCTGCAAAATCAATGACCCAGCCCATCACCTCATGCGCGCAGAACGTGCATGATCGCGGTGACGCGGCGATGTCAAAGTGCTAGACTTGGAACAGGTCGAATTTAAGGGGCTTTCGACCTCACGAAGGCCCGCGGGAGAGACGGTATTATGGCAATCAAGTTCGGGCGTCCTATCGAATTGCGCGATGCCCCCCGCCCGGCCGCTTATGACGCCCCTTCCCTCGGCCTGACCACCCGCCCCCGCCGTAACCGCAAGTCCGAATGGGCCCGGCGCCTCGTCCGCGAGAACGTGCTGACCACCGACGACCTGATCTGGCCGCTCTTTGTGATCGACGGCGACAACCAGCGTGCGCCAATCGCCTCCATGCCCGGTGTGGAGCGCCTCAGCGTCGATCAGGCAGTGCGCGATGCCGAGCGCGCCATGAAGCTGGATATCCCCTGCATCGCGCTATTCCCCTATACAGACCCGTCGCTGCGCGACGAGATGGGCACCGAGGCCTGCAACGCCAACAATCTGGTTTGCCAGTCCGTGCGCGCCATCAAGAAGGAATTCCCGGATCTCGGCGTGCTCTGTGACGTGGCACTGGATCCGTTCACCAGCCACGGCCATGACGGGCTGATCCAGAACGGCAAGATCCTCAACGACGAGACCGTCGCCGTGCTGGTCCAGCAGGCGCTGGTCCAGGCCGAAGCCGGCTGCGATATCATTGCGCCATCGGACATGATGGACGGCCGTGTCGGCGCGATCCGCGAGGCGCTGGACGACGCCGGATTCCTCGACGTGCAGATCATGGCCTATGCCGCGAAATATGCCTCGGCCTTCTACGGCCCGTTCCGCGACGCCATCGGCTCGGCCAAGACGCTGACCGGCGACAAGCGTACCTATCAGATGGACAGCGCCAATTCCGACGAGGCGCTGCGCGAGGTCGAACTCGATCTGGCCGAAGGCGCGGACATGGTCATGGTCAAGCCCGGCATGCCTTATCTCGACATTATCCGCCGCGTGAAGGATACGTTTGCGGTTCCGACCTTCGCCTATCAGGTGTCCGGCGAATACGCGATGATCATGGCCGCCGCCAATAACGGCTGGATCGACGGCGACCGCGCCATCATGGAAAGCCTGCTCGGTTTCAAGCGCGCCGGCGCCGATGGCGTGCTGACCTATTTCGCGCCGCACGCTGCGGAACGCATCAAGGCATCCCGCTGAGCGCATCCGCGCTCGGCTCTTGCCTGATTTATATCCTCGCCTGAGTTACATCATGGACGGCCTGTAACGATTCCGCGCACTTGTTGCGCGGTCCGGTGATATCCATGTGATGGATCGTGAGGATGCAAACGGAGGGATGCGTCATGTCTGATACCGGCCCGAATGCCGGCGGCCCCAACAACGGAAGCTGGCAGGGTGACACTTGGCGCAGTGCCGGGACGCCGCCGCGCGCCCATGCCTTCGATCCCTATGCGCAGCCCGATTTGTTCCGCGGCGTGCTGATGCGGCGCGTTGTCGCCTTCCTGATCGATCTCGTGGTGCTGTCGATTCCGATCGTGCTCGCAGTGATCTTCATCGCGGTATTCGGCGTCGTCACCCTCGGCCTTGGCTGGGCCCTGTTCTGGCTGATCTCGCCGGCGACGGTGATCTGGCCGGTCGTCTATTACGGCATGTCGCTGGGCGGTCCGCACTCCGCCACCGTCGGCATGCGGATGATGGACCTGCAGATGCGCACCTTCAGCGGCACGCCAGGCTACTTCGTGCTCGGCGCGGCGCATGCGGTCTTGTTCTGGGCCTCGGTGTCGCTGCTCACGCCGCTGGTGCTGGTGGTCGGCCTGCTCAATGGCCGCCGTCAGTTGCTGCACGACCTCGTTCTGGGAACCGTGGTGGTGAACAATTCCGTGGTCCGCGCCGCTTACGCCCAGCCGCCCGGCCGCGCCTACTAACAACCGCCAACTCGGCCGGGCAAAGCGATTGACCGTTTGCCCGGTCGGCGCGATGCTACATCAAACTGCTTCGGAGACCGACGGCAACCCGTGACCCAGCACTCCCGCGACACTCCGCAATTCTACCTGACGGCCCCGTCGCCGTGCCCCTATCTGCCGGGCCGGCACGAACGGAAAGTTTTCACCCATCTGGTCGGCGACAAGGCCGGTGATCTCAACGACCTGCTCACCCATGGCGGCTTCCGCCGCAGCCAGTCGATCGCCTACCGCCCGGCCTGCGACCAGTGCCGTGCCTGCGTCTCCGTCCGCGTCATCGCCAATGAATTCAAGCCATCGCGCAACTTCCGCAAGATCATGGCGCGCAATGCCGACGTGATCGGCGAGCAGCGCAATGCGGTGCCGACGTCGGAGCAGTATTCGGTGTTCCGCGCCTATCTCGACCAGCGTCATCGTCACGGCGGAATGGCCGACATGACCGTGCTCGACTACGCCATGATGGTGGAAGACAGCCACGTCGAAACCCGCATCATCGAATATCGCCGCCGCGGTCCCGATACGGGCATCACCGGACGCGGCGAAGACCTGCTCGCGGTCGCGCTGACCGATGTACTGAGCGATGGGCTGTCGATGGTCTATTCGTTCTTCGAGCCCGGCGAGGAAAGCCGCTCGCTCGGCACCTTCATGATCCTCGACCACATCGCCCGCGCACGCCGGCTGGGATTGCCTTACGTCTATCTCGGCTACTGGATCGAAGGCTCCAAGAAGATGGACTACAAGGGCCGCTATCTGCCGCAGCAGCGGCTTGCGCCATCAGGATGGTTGCGCGTGGACGCGACGGGCGAGACGATGCCCGAGCCGCAGGATTAGCTGGTCCGGCTGACGATCCGTCTTCGGCATCATCTGCGACCGCGGTCGCGCATGCGCGCTGGCAGGGCCGCAGCCATGGCTTGCTCTTCCGGCGCCACAAGCCCATTGTTACCAAGGATCCAGGGCCTGTTCGATGAGGTCCAGGATTAGATCGTGCCATCGCGGCTTCCGCGAGGTCTTGATCCATGAACTGCTCGTGTTGCGGTTTCGAGGTTCAGAGCGGCTTTGCGTTCTGCCCAAAATGCGGCGCGAAGCAGCCGGACCCATGCCCCAGTTGCGGCTACGCGTGCGCACCGGATTTTGCGTATTGCCCGAAATGCGGCGCCCGCGTCGATCACGCCCCCAAGGCCGGCAACCAGCGGGAGCCGTCATCGCCAACAATTCCGGCGACGGTCACGACTGGCGCCCGTTCACCGGCGCTGATGCTTGTCGAGCCCGAGCGCGCACCCCGGCGGACGCTCCATAAGGTCGACAGTGAAGCTAACCGCCGCACCATCACGGTGCTGTTTGCCGACCTCAGCGGCTTCACCACGATGAGCGAACGGCTCGACCCGGAAGTCGTGCAGGCGTTTCAGAACGAATTATTCGAGGAGCTGACCGCAGCGGTGCAAAATTTCGGCGGCTTCGTAGACAAATTCATTGGCGATGCGCTACTCGCTCTGTTTGGTGCGCCGGCCGCGCACGAGGACGATCCTGAGCGGGCGCTCCGCGCGGCCCTCGACATGATCAAGCGCACGGCGCGCTTGAGCGAACGCTCGAAGATATCTGCGGGTTTGCCGCTCATGCTTCATGTCGGAATCAACACCGGGCACGTGGTTGCGGGTGGATTGGGCGCAGGCGTTGCCAAATCCTATTCAGTGACCGGCGACACGGTGAATACCGCTCAACGCTTGCAGTCGATGGCCCCCCCGGGCGACGTGCTGGTGGGACCGCTGACCTACCGCCTCACCCGGCATGCATTCTCGTATGAATCGCTCGGCGACGTTGCGCTGCGCGGCAAGGCAGGCAGCGTCCTGGTCCATCGCCTGAGGGGGCCGCTCGAGACACCGCGTGCGGCACGCGGACTCGAGATACTGGGCCTGAGCGCGCCGCTGATCGGGCGCGACGCGGAGATGGCCCGTATGATGGGGTGCCTTGATCTGGCGTGTGGCGGAGCTGCCCAGCTGATGCGGCTGGTTGGCGAAGCCGGCATCGGAAAATCGCGCCTGGTGGATGAATTCGTTACCCGCGCTCGCGATGAGGATCGCTTCGCAGGCGTGGCGATCCGGCGGGCCGCTTGCTCGCCGCTGGGCGAGCAATCCTACGGTACCCTTGCCGCAGTGCTGCGTAGCGCCTACGGCATCGCGCACAAGGCTTCGGCGGCAGAGGCGCAAGCCAAGCTAGCCGAAGCGTTGTCGGGGCTGGGCATGGCGACCGAAGAGGTCGAGCGGCTGATGCCCCTCTATTTTTATGTTCTTGGTCTCTGCGACCCCGACGACGCCCTGCAGCACGTTGAACCGGAACAGCTTCGACGGCAGATTTTTTTCGCGATCCGCACCGTCTTCGAACGACGTCTGGCCCTATCGCCCCTCCTGATCATTGTCGAGGACCTGCACTGGGCCGACGCCGTATCGCTTGAGGCGCTGCGGTTCGTGATGGATCGGCTGGAGCGCGGGCGGCTGATGCTATTGTTCACACACCGGCCGACGCTTGAAATGGATCAGCTCGACTCAAGTCGAATTAGCCATACAACACTGCGGCTGGTACCCCTTGGCATCGCCGACGCACAAAAGCTGCTCGCGGCATTCTTCGGTGACGGTTGGAATGGATCTTCCGGCTATCTGTTCAATCGAATTCTTGAACGCGCAAGCGGAAATCCGCTGTTCGTTGAAGAAATCATACGCGGTCTCATCGAAGCTGGCATTTTGGAACGTGACGGCTCGCATTGGCAGATCAAGTCAGATGAAGCGGCCGCTGACATCCCGGCGAGCATTCAGGCGCTGCTGCTCGCGCGAGTGGACCGACTGCCACACGGCGTGCGCAGGTTGGCTCAGGAGGCAGCGGTCATCGGGCCGCGCTTTGATGCGGCCCTTCTCGGCGCCACAGCGACCGACCCGGCGAAAGTAGAGGCAGGGCTTGAACTGCTATGCGACGCCGAGATCATCGAGGAGATCGCGGGCGCAAACTCGATTTCGCTGCAATCCTATCGTTTCACGCAAACCATGCTTCAGGATGTGATCTACCAAAACCTCCTTCTGCAACGGCGCATTGAGATGCATGGGCGGATCGGTGCTGCCCTGGAGCGGCTGTGCGGAGATGATCCGGAGCGGCTCGAAGACCTCTCCCTACTGGGACATCATTTCAGCCTCAGCGCGAGCAAGCCGAAGGGTGCACATTACCTGAGCGCGGCCGGCGATCGCGCACGCGCGATCTATGCCAACGACGACGCCATCCGCCTCTATCAGCAGGCCCTCGCCGTCTTGTTGACCGCTGGCGATCAAGGACCGGAACGGCTTGTGCTATACGAACGAATTGCCGACCTGTGTGGAGCGGCGGGCCGGCGTGACACGGCCGACGAACATTACCAGACGGTATTGGAGGCCCACCGCGCGGCCGGGGACCGCGCCGCCGGAGCGCGGATACTTCGCAAGCTTGGCCGTTTGATGTGGGACGCCGGCAAACGAAACGGGGCGGAGGCGCATTACGCCGAGGCGGCTGCGTTGCTCGAAGGAACGGACGCGCCGATCGAGTGGGCGCACCTGTTACAGGAGCGCGGCCACCTCGCGTTTCGCATCGGCGATCATGCTGCGGCCGCGAGATGGGCAGACGATGCGCTTGGCTACGCTCAATCCGTGCCGCCGGAGGTAGACAAGCAAGCCGGACTGGAAGCGGCTCGCGCCACCGCGGAGGCGCTTAATACCAAGGGGGTTGCATTGGCGCGGCTGGGCCGAAGCCAGGAGGCCGTTCGCGAAGTGGAGCGAAGCGTCGCAGTTGCCGAAGCCGCTGGCCTTCTCAGCGCAGCCTGCCGCGGCTACACCAATCTTGGCGTGCTCTACACGATGGTCGATCCGGCGCAAGCCATGGAAGTATGCCGGCGCGGTCTTGATGTCGCCCGCCAGATCGGCGATCTCGGTTTTCAGGCGCGTCTCCTTGTCAATCTCGCTGTCGCCTGTTGCACTTTCACGGACAGGTGTGCCGACGAAGGCGTGCCGGCGGCCGAAAAGGCGATCGAACTCGACCGCTCGCTTGATCAGCGCGAACATCTCGCTGTGCCATTGATTGTGCTCGGGCAAATTCATCAATGCCATGGCCAGCCGGAACTCGCCGCCCGCTGCTACAATGAAGCAATTGAGGTGGCGCAGGAAACGGGCGAGCCCCAGCAGCTCTTTCCATGCTATGATGGTCTCGCGACGCTGAACCTCGATCGAGGCGACATGCCTGAGGCCGAGCGGTATTTTGCTCTGGCGCACGATGTCTGCGCCCGGCACGGGCTTAATCCCGAAGCGCTGGTCGTACTGCCATTTCTTGATTAGCAAGTAGAGGAGGTTGACCATGTCTGAGCATCATGTCGATGGGTTACTCCACCCGGGCGACCGCGCACCGAACATTGTGCTGGATGCAATCACACGTGACGGCAAGATCGCGCTTGATGACTTTCGCGGCCACAGCCCAGTACTGGTCGGCTTGTTTCGAGGTCTGCACTGCCCGTTCTGCCGGCGCCATCTCGCGGCCCAGGCGCAACTTGACCCGGCCCTGCGCGAGAAAGGCGTCGAGAGTCTTGTGGTGGTCAACACGCCTATCGACCGTGCGCGGCTCTATTTCCGGTATCATCCCTTGCCCAATCTGCTCGCCGCGTCCGACCCCGAGCGCGTCTCCCACCGCGCGTTTGGCTTGCCCAATCTCGAATTCACGGAGAGCGAAACCGAATGGCCGCGCAAGCTGGGTATGAACGCCGTGATGAGCATGCGGATGGACATGCCCGGCGAGCTGCCCGAGCCGATGAACCCGATGGCGGCGGCCGATCTTCTCAACACGAAGGACGGCTACGAAATAACCGAAGCCGACGAGCACATGCTGGCAACTGGCCAGGGTCAGCTCTTTGGCCAATTCCTGCTTGACCGGGAGGGCATCGTACGTTGGAGCTTTACCGAAGTTCCTGAGGGTGGCCATCGCATGTTCGGGGCTCCCACTCCGCGAGAGCTGATGTCGGCGGCTTCCGAGGTTGCAGGCTAAGGCATTTCGCTCAACGTCGCCTTGGAGGCCGATTCACTCAGCCTGCAAACGCATATTGTCGCCGAAGGAAGCATCTACGCTTTGCTGGGACCCTATGCAGTCGCCGCGGCATCGAAGGATGTGCCGTCTGCAATCGTCGAAACTGGTCGAGTCGGTCGTCACGCGCCACATTGCTCAGGCGATGTCGCGTCACGGAAGCCTGACGCTGGCATGCCGGACTGTCATGGAGCTCACGCGGGAGATCGCGAAATCCAGCGCGGCAGGATTACGTCGCACATAGCCACAAAGGCCAGCCCCCTTCACCAAAGTCTGGTGGCATCATCTGCAGCTGCCTTAAATTTCAAGGCTTCAGCCGAAAAAGCTGTCGTAAAGCAGCTTGCAGTTCAGAAGCACGATGATGCCAGCGATGATCCATGCGGCCGTGGCGACCGACCGCGAGATTACGAAGTCACCCATCTTTCGCCGATCCGAGACAAACCGCACCAGCGGGATGATCGCAAATGGCAGCTGCATCGACAGGATGACCTGACTGAAGACGAGGAGTTGTCCGGTGCCGCGTTCGCCATAGAGCGCGGTGACGACCACGACCGGGACAATCGCGACGCCGCGAGTCACGAGCCGGCGCGCCCAGTTCGGCAGACGCAGCCGGAGAAAGCCCTCCATCACGATCTGGCCGGCCAGCGTTGCCGTTACCGTCGAGTTGAGACCGGATGCCAGCAGTGCGATCGCGAAAAGCGTCGATGCGATGCCGAGACCGAGCAACGGCGACAACAACTCGTAAGCCTGACCGATCTCGGCCACATCGGCATGACCTGACGTATGGAAGGACGCCGCGGCGACGATGAGGATCGCCGCATTGATGAACAGCGCGAGCATCAGCGCGATGGTGCTGTCCGCCGTCGCCCACTTGATCGCGTCGCGGCGGCCTGCATCGGTGCGCGGATAGTCACGGGTCTGCACGATCGATGAATGCAGATAGAGGTTATGCGGCATCACGGTTGCGCCGATAATGCCGATCGCAATGTAGAGCATTTCGGGATTGGTCACGATCGCGGTGGACGGCAGGAAGCCGCTCAACACGGCAGCCACGGGCGGCGCCGCAGCGACAATCTGAACCGTGAAACAGACCGCGATGACGATGAGCAGCGCGATCACGAAAGCTTCGAGAAAACGAAAACCCTTGTTCATCAGCAACAGCAGCAGAAAGGCATCCAGCGCAGTGATGAGCGCGCCCCCAATCAGCGGAATACCGAACAGCAGCTGCAGCGCAATCGCGGTACCGATCACTTCCGCCAGATCGCAGGCGATGATCGCCGTCTCGCAGGCCAGCCACAGCATGATGTTGACCGGCCGGGAAAAGCTGTCGCGGCAGGCCTGCGCCAAGTCGCGGTCGGTGACGATGCCCAGACGCGCGGCCAATGCCTGCAGCAGGATAGCCATCACGTTCGACAGCAGGATCACCGAGAGCAGCGTGTAGCCGAATTTCGAGCCACCTGCGAGATCGGTCGCCCAGTTGCCGGGGTCCATATAGCCGACCGAGACCATGTAACCCGGTCCCGCGAACGCCAGCAGCCGGCGAAACCAGTGGCCGCCGATCGGAACCGGGATCGACGAATTGACCTCCGAAAGGCTGCGCCGGAAATCCCCGCCAAGGCCGGAGCGCCAACCGGCCGCGTCTGGAACGCTGCCGGGCATTGGAGACGTTGACGAATCGGGCGAGGTTTTCGGCGAAAGTGCATCCATCAGAGCTGCATAGAGCAATCCCTCCCTTGTTGCAACTCATTTGCAACTGCATCTAGTTGGTTGGTGGGCCCTGCCTGTCACGGCGCGCTCTCGGCAATCGGGTGGCTGTGTGCTCGTCCGGACACCATGGTGGCTGTCACAGACAGGAATCGCCATGTTCCGCACGCCGACTGACCGACTGCCACCAACCTTCAACCGCCTCGCCTGCTCGAACCTCGCGGCGCAGTCAGCCGAGCAGATCGCGCTGGCCGCGGCGCCCATCGTCGCCGTGCTGCAGCTCGGCGTCGGCGAAGGCCAGACAGGATTGCTGCAGACCGCGCTGACCCTGCCCTTCGTGCTGTTCGCCATTCCCGCCGGCCTGCTCGCCGACCGCATGTCGCGCCGCACCTTGATGGCCGGAGCCGAGGCGCTGCGCGCTGTCTCGCTGCTGTTGACGCTGGCACTGATCTGGTTCGGCGCGCTAACGATGCCGCTGCTCGCTTTGCTCGGCTTCGTCGCGGTGTGCGGCACCGTGGTCTACAGCGTCGCCGCGCCGTCGCTGGTGCCATCGCTGGTCGTGCCGCAATTGCTGGGCGCTGCGAATGCGCGGATCGAACTCGCACGCACCGTGGCCTTTGCGAGTGGTCCTGCCATCGGCGGCGCGCTCGTCGGCTTCGTCGCCGCCGCGCCCGCCTTTGGCTTTGCCGCAGCACTGTCGATCATCGCTGTCGCCTTGCTATCGGGCATCCATGAGCCCACACGCACGACAGTACAGCGACGCAATCCGGTGCAGGACATCGCCGAAGGTCTGTCCTTCGTCGCACATCATCAATATTTGCGGCCGGTCTTCATCACGCAATTCATCTTCAGTGCCGCGTCCTTCATGGTGCTGGCAGTGTTCGTGCCCTATGCCGTTCGCCATCTCGGCCTCTCCGCGTCGGGTGTCGGCATGACACTCGCGATGTATGGCGCCGGCATGGTGATCGGCGCACTGCTGGCCACACGTGTGATGAAGCGGTTGCCGTTCGGCACCGTGATCGCGCTTGGCCCCGTCACCGGCTTCGTCGCCTCCGTCGTGATGGCACTGACCACATGGATCCCTTCGCCGGCGTTAGCAGGCGTGAGCTTCTTCCTGCTCGGCGTCGGCCCGATCCTGTGGGTGATCTCCACCGCGACGTTGCGGCAATCGGTAACGCCGCCCAGCCTGCTCGGACGCGTGTCGGCCATCAACATTTTGAGTTACGGCGCCCGTCCGATCGGAACCGGCATCGCGGCCGTTATCGGTGGGCTCTATCACGCGGAGGCCTGCCTCTATCTCGCGGTCGCCGGTTTTGCCTGGCAGGCTGTGGTGATCCTGACCTCGCCTGCAGTGGCGTTGGAAAGGCAGCCGGACATGGTCGGCGATACTGCCGCAACATTGCCGCGAGCATCCCAACCGACAGCCGGTTAGCTGGTCGTGTAGTTCACTTCCGGAACTCATACATGAGCCGGGTGCTGTCGCTGAACCTGACGCCGGTCCGCCTTCCTGTCGCCGCAGGTCGCGATGTCCACCTTCTATCTGAAGGGCGCCGCGCCATCGCACGTGACGCTGAACCAGATATTCTCCGGCATGATGCCCTACATGCTCATCGTCATCATCTGCATGGTACTGATGTATATCTGGCCGGGGCTGACGCTGTGGCTGCCGCATTATCTGTACGGCAACTGATCCGCCTGCCCACCACCGCCGGGAAGATGGCGGCGGCACCATATCCTCCTAGAATACCGCATGACTGCTCCGCTCTTTGCAGTTCTCTTTATATGATGTACCTCATTTATAAAATGAGGGCCATCACATGACCGACCGTACCGCCGACACCGTGGCAGACACCTCCCCGCAGGAAGCATCTTCCACCGCGCTGCAGATCGCCGTCCTCGCGGGGCTGGCCTCGATGGGTACCCTGGCGACCAACATCCTGCTGCCGTCGCTGCCACAAATGGCGGCGTCGCTGAAGGTGACGACGCCCGCGGTCACAGCATCGATCACGGTGTTTTTGCTGGTCTTCGCGCTTGGGCAATTGCTGGTCGGGCCGATCTCCGACCGTTACGGACGGCGCATGCCGGTGCTGGCCGGTTTCGCTGTCTTCATCATCGGCAGCATCTGGTGCGGCGTCTCGACTGACCTTCCTTCGCTGCTGATCGGCCGCGCGATCCAGGCCGCTGGCGCCTGTTCGACCTCGGTTCTCTCGCGCGCGATCGCCCGCGACCTGTTCAGCGGTGCAGCGCTGGCACGCGCACTCACCCTGGTGATGATCGCGCAGGCCGCAGCTCCCGGCTTCTCTCCGCTGCTCGGCGGCGGGCTCGATTATTTTTTCGGATGGCGCTCAGAATTTGTTTTCGTCGGCGCTTTCGCGGTGTTGTCGGCTCTCAGTTATATCCTGGTGCTCGGTGAAACCCACAATACGACGCGTATCCCGCTCAATCCGTTCGCCGTCAGCGCAACCTATCTCAAGCTTTCTGTAAACCGCCACTTCCTGATCCCGGCCGCCACGGTAGGCCTGATCATGGGCGGACTATTCTCGATCTTCTCCGCAGCGCCTCGCGTTCTCATTGAGGGTTACGGCTTCACACCGATTGCGCTCGGGCTGTTCTTTGCGGGCACCGTGCTGGTTGTGTTCGGCTCCGGCATGCTGGCCGCCCGCCTCGCCCCCCGCTTCGGGCTGGATCGGGCCATTCGCTATGGATTGCTAATCGCGTTCATCGGCAGCATTGCGGTGCTCGCGACCGCCTACTTCCATGGCAATGTCGTCACCTTCATCGCCGCGACCTGCGTGTTCCTGCTGGGCATGGGCGTGGTCAATCCGCTCGGCACGGCGCAGGCGCTGTCACCGTTCGGCACCCATGCCGGCGCCGCCTCCGCACTGCTCGGCTTCTGGCAGATGATGGGGGCCGCGATCGGCGTATCCCTGTCGGCCACTATCGTGCCGCAGGCGGCATTGGCGCTCGGCATCGTTCTCGGTGCGGCCTGCCTGATCGCCATCGTACTTTACGCGATGCGCCAGAAAACCACTGCGATCAGCTAACGGGCCAGATAGCGCTCGTAGCCGCCACGTACGACCTCGTCGCTGTCGATCTCGGGATCCAGCGTGTAGAGGTCCTGCGCGCGGCCGATGCCACGCAAGGCGTAGCGGCCAGTAGAGACCAGATACTTGCGGCCGGCCGCGTCAAGCCCGGCCTGAAATGCGGACGAGGTCAACAGCGGCCTATCGACCGACGAGCACATGGATGCGATGCGGCTCACCTCGTTGACTGACGGGCCGACCACAGTGAAATCGAGCCGCTCGTCGCTGCCGATATTGCCGTAGAATACTTCGCCCTCATGCAGACCGACATAGGCAGTCGTTACCGGCCGGTTCGCGGCCAATCGTTTCGCATTCAGCTTGGCCATATTCTTCCGGAACTGATGTTCGGCGCGCAAGGCGTTGCGCTTGGCCTTCACCATGTCGTCGCCGGTGAACATCGCCAGAATACCGTCGCCGATAAGTTTGAGCACGTCGCCGCCGACGTCATGGATCGCAGCGATGGAGGCTTCGGCATAGTCATTAAGGAACGGGATGATCTCGTCCGGTCCGATCGCCTCGCTGATCCCCGTGGAGTTGCGCAGGTCGGAAAACCACAACACCGCATTAATGCGCTCGGTGACGCCCCGCGCGATCTTGCCACGCAGAACCTGTTCGGCGGCATCGCGGCCGAGATAGACGCGGCCGAGGGTGCGCGCGATCTCCATCTGCGCTGCCGACTTGATGGCGAGACCGAGCATCGGCACCAGTTCGCGCAGCGCCGACATCTGGCGCTCGTCGAACCCGTCCTCATGGCGCGTGGCCCAATACGAATAGAGGCAATCCATCTGCCCCATCGAGCCATTCTCGCCGAACTTGTGGACGAACACGGCGCCGTGGCGGTGACCGCCTTCCTGCAAGCTGCTGACCATCGAGAAGCGGTCGGCGATCCCGGGCGCGTGCAGATCGAGCCGCAATTCCTCATGCCCCTCTTCCAGCATGTGGAAGAACACCGATCGTCGCCAGTTCGCGGCGGCCTCGCCGATCTCGGTCGAGCCGTATTCGAACACGTCGCTCTCATTGCTGGCCGTGTCGTTCCAGCGGAAGCCGCGACCCTCGAAGATCGGATGCAGCGTATCAATGAAGACGAGGCCACGGGATACTTCGATGCCGCCGGCACGGCAGCGCTCGCAGAAGCCGCGGATCAGGTCGTTTTCCGGAAGGCCGGTCAGACCCTCGCCGACCAGCCAGTTCATCAGCTCAATGCGTGCGGCAGTTTCCATGAGACACTTGTAGGATGGGTTGAGCTTTTGCGAAACCCATCCTGCGACGCTCTAACCATGCGCGCTTTGCCCCTTGGCGTGGATCTCGACGGAGCCCGGGAACAGGCGCCGGATCAGGATGTAGAAGACCGGCGTGAAAACGAGGCCGAAGATCGTGACGCCGATCATCCCGAAAAACACCGCGACGCCCACCGCCTGGCGCATCTCCGAGCCTGAGCCCGACGAGATCACGAGCGGCAGCACGCCGAGAATGAAGGCAAAGGACGTCATCAGGATCGGGCGGATACGCAGCCGACAGGCCTCGATCACGGCTTCGAGCTGATCGCGGCCCTCCTGCTCGATGTCACGGGCGAACTCGACGATCAGGATCGCGTTCTTCGCGGCCAGTCCCACCAGCACGACGAAGCCGATCTGGGTCAGGATGTTGACGTCCTGTCCCATGATGCGCACACCGATGGTGGCCGCGAGCAGGCACATCGGCACGATGAGGATCACCGCGAAAGGCAGCGTCCAGCTGCCATATTGCGCGGCCAGCACCAGGAATACGAACAGCACACAGATCGGGAACACGTAGAGCCCTGAATTGCCGCCGACCACCTGCTGATACGAAAGATCGGTCCACTCGAAGGTGAAGCCGCTCGGCAACGTTTCGTCGGCCAACTTCTTCATGGTGGCGAGCGCGGTAGCCGAACTGGTGCCGGGAAGGGTGTCGCCCTGCAATTCAGCAGCCGGATAAAGATTGTAGCGCGGCACGCGATCCGGCCCCGCGGTGTCATGGAAATTCACGACGCTGCCGAGCAGCACCATATTGCCGTCGGTGTTGCGGGTCTGCAGGCGCGCGAGATCTGCAGTTTCCTTGCGGAACGGCAGATCGGCCTGCGCGGTGACACGATAGGTGCGGCCGAGGATGTTGAAGTCATTGACATAGGACGAGCCGAAATAAATCTCGATGGCGTCCGTGACGTTCTGCACGGGCACATGGAGCATCTGCGCCTTCTGGCGATCGACCTCGACGAACACCTGCGGCGTGTTGGCGGAGAACGGCGAGAATACGGCCGTAAGGCCGGGCGCCTTGCGCGCCGCGTTGACCAGTTCGTCGGTCGCCGCCGCCAGCAGGTCCGGACCCCTGCCCTGATTGTCGAGAATGCGCATGGCAAAACCGCCGCCGGTTCCGATGCCGGGCACGGCAGGCGGCGGCACCACGATGACGACAGCGCCCTCGATGACCGACAGGCGCTTGCGCAACTCGGCGGTGATCCCGTTCGCGGTGATGCCCTTCTTGGCGCGGGCTTCCGCTTCATCAAACACCGGGAACAGCGCTGCCGCGTTAATCGCCTGCGTGCGGGTCGCACCGTTGAAGCCGGCGAACGACGGTACGCGTACAACGCCGGGCACCCCCAGGGAAATGCGCTCGATCTCGCGGACAATTTCCGTGGTGCGGGTCAACGATGCCGCGCCCGGCAATTGGACGACGACAATAACGTAACCGCGATCCTGCGCGGGAATAAATCCCTGCGGCGTGGTATAGAGCAGCCAGCCGGCCGAGCCGATCAGCACGGCATAGACCAGCAGCATCAATTTGGAGTGCCTGATGACGAAGCCCGCGGCGTCGCCATAGCTGTGCGAGAGTTTGTCAAAGCCGCGATTGAAGGCAGCGGTAAATGCGCCCCACACCCTGCTGAGAACGTTCCAGCTCGCCGGCGGCTTCTTCTCGTGGTGTGGCTCGAGGATCAATGACGCCAGCGCCGGCGACAATGTTAGCGAACAGAAGCACGAAATCGCCGTAGCGACCGCAATGGTAATGGCGAATTGCTGGAAGAACTGCCCGGAAATGCCGCCGATGAAGGCCGTGGGTACGAACACCGCGCACAGCACCAGCGCGATCGACACCAGCGCGCCGCCGACCTCCTGCATGGTGAGCAGCGCCGCATCGCGCCGGCTCTTGCCTTCAGCCAGATGCCGCTCGACATTCTCGACCACGACGATGGCATCGTCGACCACAATGCCGACCGCGAGCACCAGCCCGAACAAAGTGAGGTTGTTGATGGAGAATCCGAGCGCCGCCATGATCGCGAAGGTGCCGATCAGGGATACCGGAATCGCAAGGATAGGAATGATCGCAGGGCGCCAGCCCTGCAGGAACACCAGCACGACGATCACCACCAGGATCATCGCCTCATAGATGGTCTTGATCAGCTCACTGACCGATTGCGCGATGAACTCGGTCGGGTTGTAGCCGATGTTGTATTCAAGCCCCTTCGGAAAATCCTTCTTCAACTGCGCCATCGTGTCGGCGACGCCCTGGGCGGTGCCGAGCGCGTTCGATCCCGGCCGCTGCGACACCGCGAGGCCGATGGCCGGCTTCTGCAACAGGAAGCTGTTGGTCGTGTAGGATAACGCGCCCAACTCGATGCGCGCGACGTCGCGCAGCCGCACAGTGCGACCATCGGCGCCAGCCTTGATGACAATGTTCTCGAATTGCCCGATATCCTTCAGACGACCCGTAAAGGTGAGATTGGGCGAGAAGGCACGATCCGATATGGGCGGCTCAGCGATCTGGCCGCCAGCGATCTGCAGGTTCTGCGCGCGTACTGCAGCAATCACTTCGCCGGCAGTCATGCCAAGGATGCCGATCTTGTCGGGATCGAGCCACAACCGCATCGAATAATCGCGCGCGCCGAAGATCGTGATGTCGCCAACGCCATCGAGCCGCAGCAATTGGTCGCGAACCTGACGTAGTGCATAGTTGGAGATATAAAGCTGGTCGTAAGTGTCATCCGGCGACAGCATGAACACCACGAGCAGCAGGTCCGGGCTGTTCTTGCGGGTCACGACGCCGACGCGCTGCACCTCTTCCGGCAGCCGCGGCTGCGCGATGGCGACGCGATTCTGCACCAGAACCTGCGCCTTGTCCAAATCGGTGCCGAGCTTGAAGGTCACGGTGATGTTCAACTGGCCGTTCGAGGTGGCCTGGCTGTACATGTACAGCATGTCCTCGACACCGTTGATCTCCTGCTCGATCGGCGTCGCCACGGTGTCTGACACCGTCTGCGCCGAGGCGCCGGGATATTGCGTGGTAATGACCACGGTGGGCGGAGCCACCTGCGGATATTCCGCCACCGGCAAGGTCGTGTAAGCGAGCGCACCGACAATGAGCATCACGATGGACAAGACCATCGCAAGGATAGGCCGGTTAATGGAGAGACTGCCGAGGTTCATGGCTTGGCGCCGGCATTTGCGGGAGTTTGGGCCGGTGCGGGCGTGGCGGCCGCCATCTTCGGCGAAACCTTGGCACCAATACGGGCGCGCTGCAGCCCGTCGACAATGACACGGTCGTCAGGTTTGAGCCCTTCCCTGATCACCCGCAATCCGCCGTCCAGCGGACCGAGTGTCACAGGCCGCGCTTCGACCGTGTCATCGGCTTTCACCACCATCACGATCTTGCGCGATTGGTCATTTGCCACGGCAGCATCAGGAATCAACAGCGCTTCATATTCGCCGCTGGCGATGATCCGCACGCGGGCGAACTGGCCAGGCAGGATGGAGAGATCCTTGTTGTCGACAATAGCGCGGCCACGCAACGTGCCGGTGCCGACGTCGAGCCGGTTGTCGAGAAAGTTCATCTTGCCTTCGTGCGACGGCTTGGTCTCACCGACCAGGGTGATTTCCACGGGGTTCGGCGTATCGCGCGAACTCGGTCGCTTGCCCTCGAACCAGAGCTTGCTGTTGCGGACATAAGTCGCTTCGTCGGTATCGAAATAGACATAGATCGGACTCAGCGACACGATCGAGGTCAGCAGCGTGGCACCGCTCTCGCTGCCCTGCACGAGGTTGCCGACGGTGACGAGATGGCGGCTGACGCGACCATCGATCGGCGCAACCACCCTGGTATATTCGACATTGAGCTGCGCTTGCTTGAGCGCACCTTCTGCCTGCAAGGTCGCCGCCTGTGCCGCAGCCAACGCCTGATTGCGCTGATCGACGATATTCTCGGAGATCGCGTCGGTCTTGATCAGCGTGGTGGCGCGCTCCAGCTCCTTCTCCGCCAGCACGACCTTGGCCTTGGCATCGTCGAGCTGGCCCTGCGCCTGCTCCGCCGCAGCCTGATACTGGCGCGGATCGATCTCATAGAGCAGGTCGCCCGTTTTGACGACAGCGCCATCGGTGAAGGCGACCTTGGTGACGAAGCCTGTCACACGAGCGCGCACCTGCACCTGTTCGACA
Source organism: Tardiphaga sp. (assembly GCF_041424195.1). Classification (NCBI taxonomy): domain Bacteria; kingdom Pseudomonadati; phylum Pseudomonadota; class Alphaproteobacteria; order Hyphomicrobiales; family Nitrobacteraceae; genus Tardiphaga; species Tardiphaga sp. The sequence continues at coordinate 21,768 of NZ_JBGMOE010000207.1, forward strand.
GCATCGAAGCGACCAGTGAATTCATCCCAGTCGGTCGTGACTTTCTTGGTGGGATTGGCGACCGTGACCGGTGGTGGCGGAGGTGCTGCAGCCTCTTCCTTCTTTCCACAGCCGGCTAGGAGCAGAACCGCAATGACAGGTGCTGCACTCGCCAAACGCGCCAGCAGGCTCCGTTCACCGCCATGTGATCGAGACAAAGTGATTGAAATCTTCAAGACCATGCCCCCGCAGCAACTGCCGATGCCGCCACCATCATGCGCTATATCAATTCGACATCAAGCGAAATAATCCTGCAACGCGGAATGACAAGCCCACTCACCCATCTCAGCAATTAGTCGCAGATCAATGGAGCGTCACGAGCTGGTTACATTCGGAGGTTTTGTTAAATCGTTCAGCCGGCGGCAGAACGACTGCTATCCCTCTGCGGCGCAGCACGACGCGCTGCACGTCTTCGCGTTTCGCATGACCTGTACTTGCTCACCACCATCTCGTGATCGCATCTATGTCTTGTCAGGTTCCGCATTCGGTCGACGCTGGGTTGCCTGCGAACGCCTACATTCTTGACCTGCATCATCCAGTGTCGAACTATACATGCAATGCCGAACTATCCATGCTATCCGGCGGCATCCGTTCAATCATTCGACGAAAGGCACCAAGATGTTCAAAATGCCCACTCTAATTGCGGCGGCAAGTGTTACGGTCACCATCCTCGTTGCAATCCCGAACCAATCACAAGCCGCGGGCACGCTTGAGCAACGTCGCGCCTGTCGTGCGGATGCCATGAAATTCTGCCGCGACTACATCCCCAACGTGAATCGCATCACCGCCTGCATGAAGCAGAACATCAGCAAGCTCAGCCCACTTTGTCGCGCTCAGTTCGAGTAGGTGTCATGACGCGCTTGGTCTGAAAACGCGAATACCAACCTGCGACAGTTGCGCTTTCGAACACGCCGCGATGGCCGAAAGCGGGCAGACATGGTAGGATGCACGTCCACCAGTTGAAGGATCAAGTGTGTTATCTCTAGAACTCGGGATCGTTGCGGTCCTGATCGTTGTCAATGGCCTGCTCGCAATGTCCGAGCTGGCGATCGTATCTGCCCGCCCTGCCCGCCTCGCCGCCTTGGTCGAAAAAGGTGTGACAGGCTCTCGCCGCGCACTGGCGCTGGCCTCCGATCCCGGCAAGTTCCTCTCCACCGTGCAGATCGGCATCACGCTGATCGGCGTGTTGTCCGGCGCCTTCTCCGGTGCAACGCTGGGTCAGCGTCTCACGGCATTGTTGCTTGATCTTGGCGTATCAAGGGGCCTCGCGGATACACTCGGCGTCGGCATCGTCGTCTCGATCATTACTTACGCCTCGCTGATCATCGGCGAACTCGTGCCGAAGCAGATCGCGCTGCGCGATCCCGAGGCTGTGGCAGTGCGCGTGGCGCCGGCAATGGTGCTGCTCGCAAAAATCTCGCTGCCACTGGTGTGGCTGCTCGATCGCTCCGGCAAGGCGATCCTGTTCCTGCTCGGCCAGCGCGGCGAAGCCGAGGAGAAGGTCAGCGAGGACGAAATCCGTACGCTCGTGACCGAAGCGGAAACCGCCGGCGTCTTGGAGCCCGGCGAGAAGGAAATGATCGCGGGCGTGATGCGCCTCGGCGACCTGCCCGTCGGCGCCGTCATGACGCCGCGCCATGAAGTGGCGATGATCGATCTTGCCGATCCCATCGAGACAATCCAGGCCGAACTTGCGGGCAGCTCGCATTCGCGTTTTGCGGTGTTCGACGGCGATGGCGATTCCGCCATCGGCATTGTTCAGGCCAAGGATCTGCTCGATGTGTATCTGAGCGGCAAGACGCCGGATATCCGCGCGCTGGTGCGCGAGGCGCCAGTCATTCCCGACACGGTCGATGCGCGCGACGTGGTGGCGATCCTGCGTGACTCGCCATTTCACATCGGCCTCGTGCATGACGAATACGGCGTGTTCCAAGGCGTGGTGACGTCAGCGGATATTCTGGAGTCGATTGTCGGCGCCTTTCACACCGAGGAAGGCCCGGCCGAGGTCGCGTTTCACAAGCGCGAGGACGGCTCGTATCTGATCTCGGGCTGGATGCCTGCGGTGGAATTCGCCGCCCTGCTCGGCATTGAACTGCCGGTACAATCACGTCCCTATCAGACCTTTGCGGGATTTCTGTTGCAGGAGTTCGGCAAGATCCCTGACGTCGGCGACCAGGTCGTCTCGCACGCCTGGCGTTTCGAGGTCATGGACCTCGACGGCCGCCGCATCGACAAGGTGCTGGCCAGCCGGGTGACCGAAGAGGCGCTGGGATAGGCGTGTAGTCGCGGCACGCTCTGTATGTCGTCCCCGCATTCGCTGGAACGACATGTTACGAGTTGCGATGCCTACTCGATGACTCGGCCGAACTTGTTCGATTTCGGCAGGCCGGTCGCGAGACGGCCGGCATCGGCACGGTTGCCACGCCAGTCGGCCAGTTCCTTCCAGGTCAGGCGATGCTCGCGGTCAGACGAGTCCTTCCAGGTCAGGCCTTCCTTGGCCACGAAAGTGGCAACGTCTGACAGACCTGCGCTGGTGTATTTCTGCAAGCGTACGCCGCGGCCGCGCGCCATTTCCGGCACCTGATCGAGCGGGAAGATCACCATCTTGTGGTTGGTGCCGATGACCGCGACCTGATCGCTGCCCTCGCCGACCACCGTCAGCGCCCGCGCCTCGTTCGGCATCTCGACATTCAGCACCTGCTTGCCCTTGCGGGTGGTGCCGACGCAGTCATCCTCGTTCACGAGGAAGCCCTGCCCGTCATGGCTGGCGATCAGGAACTTGCGACCGCCCTTGTGCACGAACATCGAGACGATGGCGGCGTCGCCTTCCATGTCGATGAACAGCCGGATCGGCTCGCCATGACCGCGGCCGCCCGGCAGCTTCGACACGTCGAGCGAATAGAACCGGCCATTGGTGGCGAGCAGCATCAGCTTCGAGGTGGTTTCGGCGAAGAACGCCTTGTCGAGCTTGTCGTCGGTCTTGAAGGTCAGGTTGGAGAGATCCGCGACCTGACCCTTCAGCGTACGGACCCAACCCTTCTCGGAAATCACGACGGTCACAGGTTCGCGCTCGACCAGCGACTCTTCGAGGGCAGCGAGATCATGCTCCGGCGCGTCAGCAAACACCGTGCGGCGTTTGCCGAGCGGCGTCTTCGGCCCGAAGATGTCGCGCACCTTGCGGACCTGCTCGCCGACCTTGGCCCACTGCTCGGTTTCGGACTTCAGGATCGCGTTGATGCCCTTGAGCTCCGCGCGGAGCTCCTTGTCTTCTTTCCTGATCTCGAACTCTTCGAGCTTGCGCAAGCTGCGCAACCGCATGTTCAGGATCGACTCGGCCTGCAATTCGGTGAGGCTGAACGCCTTCATCAAGGCCGGCTTCGGCTCATCCTCGGTGCGAATGATCCGAATGACTTCATCGATATTGAGATAGGCGATCAGGTAACCGCCGAGCACTTCCAAGCGGTGCTCGATCTGGCCCTTGCGATAATTGGAGCGACGCAGCAGCACGTCGCGCAGATGGTCGAGCCATTCGCGCAGACACTCGGCGAGACCGAGCACCTTCGGGATGCGCCCCTTCACTAGTACGTTGAGATTCAGGGGAATCTTGCTCTCGAGCTCGGTGAGCTTGAACAGCGACTCCATCACCAGACCGGCGTCGACATTGCGCGTCTTCGGCTCGATGACCACGCGAATGTCTTCAGCAGACTCATCGCGGATATCGCCGATCAGCGGCAGTTTCTTGTCGTTGAGGAGCTCGGCGATCTTCTCGATCAGCCGTGACTTCTGCACCAGCCATGGAATCTCGGTGACGACGACATTCCAGGCGCCCCGGGCGCCCTCTTCCACATGCCACTTGGCGCGGGTGCGGAACGAGCCGCGTCCGGTCATATAGGCTTCGGCGATGCTTTCCTTGGAATCAACGATGATGCCGCCGGTCGGGAAGTCCGGCCCCTTCACCCAGCGCATCAAGGATTTCGATTTGGCGTCGGGCTTGTCGATCAGATGCAGCGCGGCGTCGCAGAGTTCGGCGACGTTATGCGGCGGAATCGAGGTGGCCATGCCGACCGCGATGCCCTGCGCGCCATTGGCCAGCAGGTTCGGGAAGCCACCCGGCAGCACGGCGGGCTCTTTGGTCTGGCCGTCGTAGTTCGGGCGCAGCTCGACCGCGTCTTCGTCGATGCCTTCGAGCAGCAGCCGCGCGACATCGGTCATGCGGGCTTCGGTGTAACGATAGGCAGCCGCGCTATCGCCGTCGATATTGCCGAAATTGCCCTGGCCGTCGACCAGCGGGTAGCGCGACGAGAAATCCTGCGCGAGGCGCACCAGCGCGTCATAGATCGACTGGTCGCCATGCGGATGGAACGAGCCCATCACGTCGCCGACGATCTTGGCGGACTTCTTGAACGGCGTGCCCGGATCGAGCCGCAAGAGGCGCATGCCATAGAGGATGCGGCGGTGAACCGGCTTCAGGCCGTCCCGCGCATCCGGCAGCGCCCGGTGCATGATCGTGGAGAGCGCGTATGCGAGATAGCGCTCCTCGAGCGCGTCCCGCAGCTGCACTTCGTGAATTTCAGCCGGCTCCGGCGGAATCAGTCTTTTTCCCATGGCGGAGGGGTTAGCGCCTCCCGACGAATCGGGCAAGAAATGAATCGAAAGCCAGTGATCAAGTTCCGCGGATATGGGGGCACCCTCGCGTCGAGAGGCGCCCCCATATCGATGCGTCAACCATCAGGCGATCCGATAACTGGCGGTTCCCGGTTCCCCTAGACCCCCTCGGCCGGCGCTATCTGGATTTCTGCATGGAGGTCACCACGATCTGGCCATCAATGCGACCGGCATCAAACTTGACCTTGTCGCCCACCTTGACCGATTTCAGCATCGCCGGGTCTTTCACGCGAAAGACCATGGTCATGCCCTCGTCCATATCGAGGCTCTTGATCGGACCGTGCTTCAGCGTGATCTTGCCTGCCGCTTCATCGATCTTCTTCACTTCTCCGCGCACCGCAGCATCCTGCGCGTAACCCGCGACGCAGAACATTGAGAGCGCAACAAACGCGACAAGCGCGACAGATCCATTGGTCTTCATAGTGCAGTCCTTTGCGTGAACTTGAGCTGTTTGCATCGCGCTATTTCACGATGACCTTGCCGGTCATCCCCAATTCACGATGCGTCGGGATCAGGCACGAATATTCGAACGTCCCTGCCTTCGAGAATTTCCACAGGATTTCCCCGGACTTCTTGGCGGCGAGACGCAGGCCATTGGGCTCGTCATGCTCCATGTCGGGATTTTTCTTCATCGCTTCCCCATGCTTCAGATTTTCTGCCGTGGTTGCCAGCAGGAACTCATGTGCTTCAGTCCCTATGTTACGGATCACGAAGCGAATCTGCTCGCCGCGCTTGACCTCGATGACCGCGGGCGAATAGTCCATCTCGTTCATGCTGATCACGATTTCTCGCGCCGGCTTTTTGGGATCGCCGGGTTCGCCGGCCGAATATCCTCCATGCTTGTCATGGGCCGCCGCAGCAGCCGAGTAAGCCATCGCGGCCAGCATGACGCCGCGACCGATGTATTTCCGGGTGTTGTTCATTTCAGTTTCCATGTTGCTTGTTGTCTGTGATGACGATGAGCGGTCGTTGCCCCTACATTCCCTTCATTTTCATGCCCTTCTTCATGTCCATCGGCTTCGGCCCGTGGTCTTTGATGGCTCTGTCCTTCACGCCCGTCTGTCGTGGAGCTTCGCTCTGCGGTGCCTCGATCTCATAGGCCACTGTGCCCTTCGGGAAATCGTAAGGACCGGGATCGCGGTAATCGTCGCGCGCGAGCCCTTCCCGCACCTTCATGATGCTGAACATGCCGCCCATCTCGATCGGACCGAATTGTCCTGATCCCGTCATCATCGGCAGCGTGTTGTCGGGCATCGGCATCTCCATCTCGCCCATGGCGCCGCCGGTGGATCCCATCACCATCGCATCCGGCGCGAGTTTGCCGACGGCCTTTGCCAGATCCTTTTTGGAGACGCCGATCAGGTTTCTGACGTCGTGACCCATCGCATTCATGGTGTGGTGCGACTTGTGGCAGTGGAACGCCCAGTCGCCGGGATTGTCGGCGACAAAATCAAATGCGCGGATCGCGCCCACCGGCACGTCAGTGGTGACTTCCGGCCATTGCGCGCTGTCGGGCACCCAGCCGCCGTCCGTACAACTGACGGCGAACTTGTGGCCGTGCAGATGGATCGGATGATTGGTCATCGTGAGATTGCCGACCCGTATCCGCACGCGATCGCCAAGCCTAACCGGCAACGGATCGATGCCGGGAAAGACGCGGCTATTCCATGCCCACATGTTGAAGTCGGTCATCTCGTTGACCTTCGGCAGATAGGTGCCGGGATCGATGAGATAGCTGCTCATGATGAAGACGAAATCGCGATCGACGGGCCGGAAGCTGTTGCCGCGGGGATGCACGACCATCATCCCCATCATGCCCATCGCCATCTGGACCATCTCGTCCGAATGCGGGTGATACATGAAGGTGCCGCTGTGCTTCATCTCGAATTCGTAGACGAAGGTCTTGCCCGGCTTGATATGCGGCTGGCTCAGGCCGCCGACGCCGTCCATGCCGCTCGGCAGGATCACGCCGTGCCAATGCACGGTGGTATGCTCCGGCAGCTTGTTGGTAACGAAGATACGAACCTTGTCGCCTTCGACGGTTTCGATCGTCGGCCCCGGCGACTGGCCGTTATAGCCCCAGAGATAGGCTTTCATGCCGTCGGCAAATTCGCGTTCGACCGGCTCGGCGACCAGATGGAACTCCTTCCAGTCCCCATTCATCCGCCACGGCAATGTCCAGCCGTTGAGCGTGACCACCGGATTGTAGTCGGGTCCGCTCGGCGGATGCAGCGGCGGCTGCATCGTTACCTTGTCCATCATCGGCGCTTCGGGAATATTCGCCGCTTGCACGCGGCCGGTGACCGCAGCCGCGCTGGCGAGCGCCGTGGCGGTGCCGAGAAAATTTCGTCGGGACAACATGGTTTTCTCCATTTCAGTGCCCTCCTCCGCTCGACGCCTGAGCGGCCGTCGCGGTTCTTGTTTCGGATGGTTCGCCGCGGCCGCCGCCATTGATCGCGGTCTGCAGCGCGGACTGCGCGAGCCAGAAATTGCGTTTGGCTTCAATGGCTGCGCGCAGCGCCGCGATCCGCTGGCGGGCCTCGGTGAGCAGCGCGAACACATCGACCTGCATGCTGCTGAAGCGCAGCTGCATCTCCTCCGAGATGATCTTGCGCAGCGGCAACACCTCGCGCTGGTAGTGACCGGCAATGTCGTAGGTTGAGCGATAGACCCTGAAGGCATCGCGCGCTTCCGAGCGAATATTCACGGCCTTCTCGGTCAACAGGTTGAAGGCCTGGTTGTAGGTCTCTGACGCCTGCCGGACGCGGACTTCACCACCATCGAAGATCGGAATCTGAAACTGGATGTCGAAGCCGCGCTCGCGGAACGGAGGCCCCCCGGGTTCGCGCTTCTTGCTGTCAATGCCGGCAACATCGAGCAGCGTGACGAAGCGAGTGGCCTCGGTCAGATTGAGCGACCTGGCAAGTGCGGCCAGTTCGATACGTGCAATCTGCAGGTCGATGCGGTGTGCCACGGCATCGACCTCGATCCCCGGCAACGACAGCGGCTGGCGCGGCAACACCGGAAGCTTCTGCGGCAGTCTGATGCCGATGTCGCCGCCCCAGAGACCGAGCAGACGGATCAAAGCCTCACGCGCGCTCGTCGCCTCCTGACGCAGCATCGCCAGATCGGCCGTCGTCTCCGCGTAGAATACCTGCTCGCGGGCCTGATCGAGTTTGTTCAGCGACCCGGTCTCGCCCAGCTTCAACACAAGCTGCGCGGTGGCCTCGGCCGTCGACTTGGCATCAGTCAGAAGGCCGACAAGCTCGTTGGCCGCCACCGCCCTGTAATAGGCGCGTCGAACATCGGCTGCGAGCCGCAGCGTTTCTTCCGCCGCACGCAGCTGCGCCTTCTGGAAACGCTGGCGGGCGATTTCCGAGCGGAACGGCAGCGTTACCAGCGCAAGAATATCGCCGACCACCTGCCGCTCGATTTCCAGCGCGCCGTTGCCGGAAATGCGCGAGATCGAGAATGTCGGATTGGGCGGCAGGCTGTCGCCGACCAGGTCGGTCTCGGCCAGCGCCAGTTCATTATACGCAGCCTGCAAGCCGCGATTGCCGAGCAGCGCGATCTGGACCGCACTGTCGACTGTCAGTGGCCACCGCAGCAGGGCCTTGACGGTCGCATCGGCACGCTGTGCGTCATTCGGCGTCCGGATCGCCATCACGTCCTTGTTGATGGTCTCGCTTGCGACGCCGGCGACGACACCCATGCCGCCATCAGGCGAGAACGATGCACATCCCGTCAGCAGCAGCATCGACAGGACTGTGATGCCCGCGACAGGCCTTGAGCCGAGTCGGTGCACCCGCGTGAGCGATTTGTGATCCCTGTTGAACATCGCGCGCTCCTACCGGCCGGATTTCGGCTTGGGAGCGACACGGTCGTTCTGCTCGCGCCATGATGACGGAGCAACCGGCCGAAGGCTGTTGTAAGGAGCCACCGTGGAGCGATAGCCGACACCAGCGACCCTGGCGCCGGGATCGGCAGGATCGGCGCCAGCCAGCGGCACGGTCGTTGGCATGCAGCCACCGAGCGCCATGCCGGTAGCGGTCATCGCTGCGAATATTCCTGATCTGATATCAAATGGTTTCCCGGCCACCGAACAAACGGCGGCGAGCTTCGCCCCAAGCTGCGCAAGCATGTTATTTTCCTGACATGACGATGAATCACAGGCGCGCGTGCCCTTAACGGGCGCGACACCGCGTCGATACGATCAGGTCAGGAAATGGGAGGGCGGTAGAGCCGGGCGGGCGCGCTGTCGGCGACCGCGCGATAGCCTTCGGCGACACGAAGCGCCGTGGGCACCGCAGGGGTCACGATGTCAGTCAGCGTCGCCGGCAGCGCGGAGACGCACATCAGGCCGCAGCATGGACCGCTCGGTGAGTGCGGGACCTTGTGCGGACCGGATGTATCGTCGATCGCGATCGATGCGTGATCGATAGCGGCGTGTGCGGCTGATGCGTGCGCGACAGAATGATCATGCGCGTGACCGTCGCCATGCATGTGCGCAGACGTGCTGCTGTTGACATGCACCATGCCGGTCATATGGCTTTCGCCGGTCAGGCACGGCGCAACCGGGGACTGTCCCGGCCATGCAAAGGAGATCGTCGGCGCGAGCACGCACAATAGATAGACCAGGGCAACAAACCACCCTGCTCTCAGCCTGTTCACTCTGGTCAGACGAACCAGCATCCGGACGCGATATCTTCCTATCAACCCATCAATGCACGGACCATAGACGCGAATCCGGCATTCGCCAATGTCGAACTCGCCTCAGGACGGGGATGTGATCCGTGCCAGATGCCGCGTCACCGCATTGATGAACCCCTCGCGGGCGTCGGAATGGCGCTGCCCACGCGGCTCCAGCACATTGCGCAGCAGGAAGCGGCCGGTCAGATCGAAACCGTCCTGCAGATCGCGATCGGACCAGCTATTCTGGCCGTCCTCACTGTCGCGCAGGAATGGCGGCAGCCGCATCAAGCGGTCACGCCACGGCTCGCCGGCCTGCCGCGACACCGCGCCACCGGATTTAGGCGACACGTAGATCAGATCCGTGGTGGCGCCGGTCGCCGCGCAGTTTTCCAGATCGAGGCCGAAGCCGAGTTCGGTGAGCATCGCCAGTTCGAACCTGATCATATGGATGGCCGCCTCGCTCACGCCATCGAAATCATCCAGAATGCGCTCCAGCATCTCGTAGATATCCTCATGCGGATCGCGCTCCGGCAGCAACCGCGCCAGCGAGGCGAGATGGGTGATGCCATAGACCGCATGGGACGAGCCCAGCAGCGTCGCGGCGCGCATCAGCGTGCCTTCCATCAGGTAATAGCCGAGCTGCTCATCCAGACGCGCCCGCCATATTGCCTGCACGCTATTGCCGGGCTGCAGCAGCGGCCGCATCTTTGACCCCGCACCACCGCGCACCAGGCCGAGATGGCGGCCATGGCTACGCGTCAGCAGTTCGACGATGGCGCTGGATTCGCCATGTCGTCGCACACCGAGAATGATGCCTTCGTCCGTCCATTCCATGCGGTCATTATACAGGAAAACGCGAAAGATAGGATGGGGTGCCGCAGCGAAATGCATCTTCGAACGGCTTGCGATTGATGGGTTTCGCTCCGGCGCTTCGCGCTGCCTGCGCATGACGGCGTGTAGCGATCGTAGGATGGGTAGAGCGCAGCGAAACCCATCGCTTTCGTGCGCGTGAATGATGGGTTTCGCTCCGGCGCGATGCGCCTGCGCTCTGCCCATCCTACGGCCTGACGCTTCGGCGTCATCGCAGATTCGAATTTCAAACAGCCACTGCCCTTCAGACATGCGTCATCGCCCCTGTTGTTGGCGGCGCGGGGGCGCCGTCGTTGCTTGCATTCCCGCCCTCTTGCGAGAGGGCGTGCGGAACGCCGGGTGCCCGATGCACC
>NZ_JBGMOE010000208.1:0-3574 GCF_041424195.1 Tardiphaga sp.
ATCGTCCAGCTTCATCAAATATCTCCCCTTGTCGAAGCACTGGGATAGCCTTTCGGGGCTCCAGCGCAACAAAACATTCCGTTCTGCGCGACCCAGACGTTGAATAGGCAGATCGAGCCATAAGGCAGTTAATCGTCTCTTTTCCAATTATTAGGTCTGCTAGCACGCAACTCTCGCGGTTCTCGAACATTGTCTGGGCCGACCGTTTTTAGGGTGTGTGAATATGTCAATTGGAACAGCGGCGAAATGCCCGTCGTGCTCGGCTCCCCTCCTCGGCGGGAAATGCACCGCTTTGGTAGCATGTCGGACCCAAGTCGATGAACGGCGCTGGTTTGAGGGAGCAGAAGTTTCGGGTCAGAAACGACGCACCGTCGCCCCGGCGTGATTTATCCGCGAAAGCACGAATAGCGCCACGTAGTGGAAAAGGTGAGTTTTGGGGTAGTGCCTCATCGCACTGCGGAGTGGGTCCGCCACGGTTCACAGTCGCGGCGGACCCGGATTGAGCAACATCGGAGCAGCGAGGACATAGCCGATTTAGCCCCGCTGGCGACATTCGCCGTGATAGCACCCGGTTAGTATGTCGAAGGCCCTTTCCTGCCCTCACCGTACTCTTGAGCGGCGATGGGGCACGATATCGCTACGGCTTTCGCCCCCTTTCTTTCCGCTAAGCCCAGCGGCGCTTGCGCCGCTCTTGTGACGCCGAAGGCGGCACGAAACAAAGGCGTATCGGCCATCGGCCGATTCCATTGGTCTTTGTTTTGTGGTCATCCGCAGGACGAATTACCCCAAACCTCACTTTTCGTGATTCAGATTCTATAATTCTTCTAATTCAAGATTCAGGAGTGCGAAAGCCCTGCATTTCTGCGGAAAACTGGCTCTAACGGTGAGGCTTGGGGTCGATTCGCGTGAGTTTCGGGGTAGGCTCGGGTGAGCTTTGGGGTCAGTAAGGGTGAGTGTTTGGGCTGGGTCTGGTGAGCTTCGGGGTAGCCGGTCGGTTGGGTTGTGAGTGACGGTGAGTTTTGGGGTAGCCGTCTTAAAGTTTCATCGGGGAGCCGGAACATTTGCCTAGCTCACTTTTCGTAGTTAAAGTGAGCTGGTAAGTCCCTCTTGCTCACCGTTGGCCAAGCCTATGTCGCAACCTGCCGTGGTCGATCTCACGTTCCGCACGCTGGCCCAAAAGGGGCGTGGAAATCCTTTTGATCCCGCTAATTACGGCGAAATCGTCAAGCCGGGGGAGCTGGTCGACATTGTCGAGCTTAGCCCCCTCACCCTCGCCGATCGCCGTATCTACAACCTGCTGATCGCCAATGCCTGGGAGCGCATTGGCGAGCCGATCATTCACCGCATTGCCAAGTCCGGACTGAAAGGGACGCATCAGGGCAATGAGCGCGTGGAAAGCTCGCTGCTGCGCCTCATGGGGACCATCGCGATCGTCACGATCCGCAAGGACGGCAAGAGCTTCAAGCGCCGCGTCCAGCTCCTTGGCCCCAGCGATGAAAGCCTCGAAAAGGACGGCTTCCTTCACTACCGCATCCCGGAAGAGCTGATCGAAATACTGCGCAACAGCCAGGTCTATGCGCGCCTCAAGACTCAGGTCATGTATTGCTTCGAGTCGAAATACGCCCTTTGCCTCTACGAGATGATCGAGCGGCGCATCGGCCTGGAATACAAGCAAAAAGAGGATTTTACGATCGAGGAACTGCGCGGGCTGCTCAACGTGCCGGAAGGCAAACTCGAACGCTTCGCCGATCTGAACAAGTATTGCCTCAAGGTCGCGGTCGAGGAAATAAACAAGCTTTGCCCCTTCTATGTCGATTTCACGCCAATCAAAAACGGGCGCAAGGTGGAGCGGGTGGCGCTCCACTGGTTCCCGAAAACGTCCAGCGGCAAGCGCGATGCCCAGAACCTCATCGACCAGCATAGTATCGTCCGCCGGGCGAAGCTGCGCGGCGGCATACCCGAGTTGCCCGTTTTGGTAGATTTCACCACGCCGGCCGCCCAAAGGTGAGGACCGACCCCAAAACTCACCGTTGGGCTGAGTATAGGTGTATACAGCTATACGGCTCACTCGCGAAAGCGGTTTACCTCGGCCTCCCCGCCATCATGGGGGCAGCGTTCGTCCTAAGCGCCTGTAGGGCGGGGCGTGACTCCAGCTCTGCCTCTAACGTGTCGGGCGGAAACGCGCAGAGCATCGCTGCAATGGACACATCCGTAGCAGACAACATGGCGTCGGCAGGCTCGGATTTGCGGGACTATGGAATGGTCGAGCCGACGTTGCGTCCTTCGCCCGCGAACCCTGCCAACAGGCTCAACAAGCCGCCCGCCTATCGCAAGGCGTTGTTCGGGTATTTCGATGATCCCGATGTGCTGAGCCAGTTCACGGCCAAGGAACGCGCCCAGATGCCGATCGACGGCAGCGCGTTCCATGCCGACGCCGATCTCGATCACGACGGCGCGCCCGAAACTTACCGGACCGGGTATTTTCAGAGGCCAGACGGCACAACCGGCCTGTTCTTGGTAGCGTTCGAGCGCGGCACGCAGATTGACCTTTGGACTGACGCCGACGCGGCATGGGACATTCTTTGGATTTCGACGCGGGACGGCCTGACCCTGTTCCACTGCAACTGCCCCGAAACCGGAACGGTCTCGCTCAAGCACAAGCGGCTCCGCGTGAAGTGGGAATCGTCCTTTGGCTAGCAGTATAGATGTATACGTCTATACACTGCGTGCGACACGGCCCCTGCCTTTCTTCACGAAAAGGTCGTCCAGCGCCTCACCTAGCAGGCTCTGCACCGTCGTTCCTTCCTCGGCCGCAAGGATGCGAAGCTGCGTGCTGACCTCGGGGGCAAAATGTCCGCCGATCAGCTTGGTCCCGTGCCGCCCGGCCTGCGCGGGCTTGGGACTGGATGACGCAACGATCGGGGTAGGTGTTGCTGGCGTGTCAGCGCCGACCTTGGCACGGTCAAGCATTGCCTGGAGCGTGTTACCCTTCGCCATTATACCCCCTCCACCTTACCGTATAGGCGTATAGCCGTATACTCGTATAGCCGGTTGATTTCCGTTGCGGCTGGCCCGTTCGGCTCAAACTCCTGCACTGCTTGGCCTACGGCCTGCGCGCGAAAGAACGCCTTGCGGTTGCCGATTGTCACTGGACATACCGCCGCACCCAGCTCCTCGACCGCTTTCATGGCATCGCCCGTCTCTTGTCCTTGAGGCGGGACGAATGTCAGCACGACGGCGAAGGCGCGATCAAGCTGCCGCACCACGTCCAGCGTGTGCGTCATGCTCATTGTGTCGAACACCGCCGTCTTCGTCGGGACGAGGATGAAGTCGGCGTGCCGCGCGGCCTCATAGGCAACATCACGCGCGACGGCCGCGCCGTCGATCACCACAAGATCCGTGCCCGCGTCGGCACAGGCCTTGAGCATCGCCGCGAGACGCACCGGCTGGATCGAAGCAACGGCGGGTGTATCGAGCTGGCGCACGTCTTTCCAGAACGAGGCCGTCGCCTGCGGATCCAGGTCGATGATCGCGGTTTCCTTGCCTGCCTGCTCGGCCGCCACGGCAAGGCACG
>NZ_JBGMOE010000209.1:0-3574 GCF_041424195.1 Tardiphaga sp.
AGGTGCACGTACGGTTCGGGGAGGGGAAGCGCTTATGCGCTTCCTACTCCACTCCCCATGCGCCGGGGCTTCCTGTATCTGGTGGCGATCATGGACTGGGCGACCCGCAAGGTGCTGGCCTGGCGGCTGTCGAACACGATGGATGCCGGCTTCTGCGTCGCGGCCCTGGAGGATGCGCTGGCCCGCTTCGGCAAGCCTGAAATCTTCAACACCGACCAGGGCAGCCAATTTACCAGCTTCGCGTTCACCAGCGTGCTGCGCGAGGCCGAGGTCCGCATCAGCATGGACGGCCGGGGGCGGTGGATGGACAACGTCTTCATTGAGCGCCTCTGGCGATCCCTCAAATACGAATGCGTCTATCTCCACGCCTTCGAGACCGGATCGGAGCTGCGGGCTGGCCTTGGCCGATGGATCACCTATTACAACACCCAGCGTCCGCACTCGAGCCTTGCCGGCAGAACGCCGGTTGAGGCCTATCGGCGAAACGGGCAATCAGATCATGGGGGGCATGCCCCCCATGATCTGATGATCAAGCAGGCGGCATGAACGACAACCGGGATTAGCTTAACTCAGCCGCCAAACTGTCCAGCAAGGCGGGACCACCTCAGTCCAAGATGTTACGGCTTCGCAATGATGTCTGCTTAGGTAGCGGCCGATCCCGCAGGAGGGAAAGCAAAGCGTTAAGGCGGCCATCATCTGCCGCATCCGCAAGCAGTGTTTCCAAATCTCGATAAGAGAACAGAAGTTGGCGGCCAAAATCGGTCAGCCTGGCCCCCCTTTCACGACTCCCGCCGGAAACCGTTTCCACCACTCGTTCCAACCAACAGCGATTGAGCGCGTCCACGAGGAGCCACGTCCGGCGATAGCTCATTCCCATCGAGCGCCCAGCTGCCGAAATCGACCCTTCGCGATCAATCGCTTCGAGCAGATCGGCTTTGCCAGGGCCAATGGCAGATTCCACGCCGCAGAAAATCTGAGCTTTGAGTTTTAGCGCGCCGATCCGGATCATTGCCGACCTATTTGCCGATAATATGAGCGCCCTAGTAGTACTCTATTGGAAAGAATAAATTCTTCACCGCCTCACTGGTGGCGGCCATGATACCAGTCGGTGTGCGACATTGACCTGATCACGGCCGCTTCAACCTCAGCTATCGGCATTTCGTTCTTCGCCGTTCCTATCAACACCGGAACCGGAGCCGCCCTGCA
Source organism: Tardiphaga sp. (assembly GCF_041424195.1). NCBI lineage: Bacteria > Pseudomonadati > Pseudomonadota > Alphaproteobacteria > Hyphomicrobiales > Nitrobacteraceae > Tardiphaga > Tardiphaga sp. The sequence continues at coordinate 1,207 of NZ_JBGMOE010000209.1, forward strand.
GCATAGCAAACCATGGCTTCAGCAACGCTTCAAACGGGGAGCGGCCGGCATCTTCGAAGCCCTCGGTCACCGTCTCCGAAATGCTCTTGCGCCAATCGACGACCGCCTCCTGAATCTGCGCCAGGGTTGCCACCCGGAGCGCCTCGACTTCAGCCAGATAGTCCTGAGATTGCCGCGAGACGACAAGCAACGGATCCCCTGCTTGCTGGGTTGGCATAGTTTTGCTTTTCGCCGCGAATTCCGTGGCGCCGCGCCCGCTTATATCGACAATCTTCTGACCACTGTCCCGCCAGGCATCGGCCAGCTTGAGCGCCAGGCGCATATTGGCTCGGGTTACGGCGAGGGCACTTTCAAGGGGCTGCGGCACGGGGCATCTCCAGTCTCTAATCCAATAAATAGCGCTCAGGAATGACGCGGGAGCAAGTCTGAACGCATGTGGGTATACGCCTTTGGGACATATAAGTATTTCCCGAGCGCTTAAAAAATTTGTTTCCAGACATTTGGTGCTGACCGACTGAGTTAAGCGTCGAACGCATAGCGGTACCGACGTTGCGTCCATAACACAACGATCACGACCGCGACCCTTGGCACGCGCTGCGATCAGTCACGCGAGCGCGAGCCGCGGACATTTACGTAGTGCACTGCATGCCTCGGAACGGCACCAACGTCATGCCAGGTGAAGGAGTTCAACCCGCATGGGCGCTCGCGACCAATCCAATGTCCCCGATCCTCTTGATGGTATCGCCCGAACGCCCGAACGCGCCGCCATCGCGGCGAAAGCCCGGGCGACCCGCAGCCCGTCCCCCGCGACCATGTCACTGGCTAGGGCCAACTTGGCACCGCATATCGTCCCGCCTCCCCGAAAACAATGTCAGTTCGGCGCGAAGGCAGCGCGCGAATATATGCACGTTTTTGATTGCGTTGGCCGGAGGGCGGTCGCTTCCGAGGCGGCGCCGGACAATAATCCACTTGCGCAGGACCACCGCTTTTCGGATCCGGCCTGGAAACGCCCTTCGTCCGACCTGATTGCCCAGCCATTCCTTTTCAACCAGCAGATCGCCTGCATTGGCGGTGCATCCAGGCATTTTGAGGGCATCGTACATTTTGCCATGCGACAGGTTCGGGACATGGTCGTACCGACGAATTTCTTCGCCACCAATCCCGGCCTGCGACGGCGGATGGTACGACCGGGAGTTCGATGCCCCGTCGAAAGTCGGCAGCATCGTGCGCAGGGCTTGCGGCGAACCCTTCGAGGCGGATCGACGATTGGCGCTTTCGACAGAGGCTATGCTCCGCTCACCCTGACTCCAGACACCTCGTTGATGGAGCGCTGAGGTTCATGGGCGATCCGGACATGATCGAGAACCGCACATTCGACGAGATCAATGTTGGCGATACCGCCAGCGTCTCGCGCACCTTGTCTCGGCAGGACATCGCGCTATTCGCGCTTGTTTCGGGCGACGTTAACCCGACCCATCTCGATGACGGTTATGCCGCCGGCGATGTGTTCCGACATGTCATCGCCCACGGTCTCTGGGGCGGCGGCCTTATTTCGGCGGTTCTGGGCACAGAATTGCCGGGGCCGGGCGCCATCTATCTCAGCCAGTCGCTGCGTTTCGTGCGACCCGTGGGCTTGGGCGACTGTATCACCGCGACCGTCACGGTGCGAGAAAAGCAGTCCGACAAGGGAGTGGTTCTCTTCGATTGCCGCTGTGCCAACCAGCATGGCGATGAGGTCATCACGGGCGAGGCGGAAGTGAGGGCGCCGGAGGAGAAGGTGCGCCGCGCACGCATCGCCCTCCCCGACATCCGTCTCTCCGATCATGACGCTTATCGGCGCCTGGTTGCCGCTGCGGCATCCCACGAACCGGTCATAACCGCCGTCGTCCACCCCTGCTCCGCAACTGCACTCAAGGCAGCGATCGAGGCAGCGGAAGCAGGCCTGATCGAAGCCGTTCTGGTCGGACCTGAGGCGAGGATCCGGCAAGCTGCGAAGGATGCAGGCAAGGACATCTCCGGCTTCCGGATTGTTCCGGCAGACCATAGCCATGACGCAGCGGCGAAAGCCGTCGCGCTGGTCCGTGCGGGCGAAGCAAAATTGGTCATGAAGGGCTCGCTGCACACTGACGAGCTAATGGGTGCGATCGTTTCGCGACTTACCGGCCTGAGAACGGATCGGCGGATCAGCCACGCTTACCTGATGGATGTTCCTGGCCATCCCCGCCCGCTCATTATCACGGATGCCGCCATAAACATCGCTCCGAGTCTCGGAGAGAAGGCCGACATCATCCGCAACGCTATCGATCTCGCCCATGTGATCTGCCCCCCGCTGAGTGGCCCAGAGACTATGATAGTCTGGACCACGAAA
>NZ_JBGMOE010000210.1:0-32121 GCF_041424195.1 Tardiphaga sp.
TCGGTCTGATCAACCGCTTCTCCGAAGACATCGATGTCACGGTGTTTCGGGACGACATCGGCGAGCCGGCGACGATCGAGGAGCTTAACGCGCTGAGCGGGAACAAGCGTCGCGCGCGCCTCGATGCGATCAAGGACGCCTGCCAAGCCTATATCAACGGCCCGCTGCGCGCTGAGTTGACCCTGATCCTACAGGACCGGCTCCAGGCCAGTGGCCTCAATGTGGGGTCGGCACGCGTTGAAACCGACGACGCCGATCCCGACGGACAGACCCTGCTGATCTGGTATCCCGCAGCGACGCCGCGATCGGATTACGTGCGGGCGGCGATCAAGATCGAGTCGGGCGCGAAATCCGCGCTCGACCCGAACAGCGAAGTGCCGATCAAACCCTATGTTGACGATGATCTACCGGCGCTCGATTTGACCGTCCCGGCCGTGCGCACGGTCGATCCCGAACGCACCTTCTGGGACAAGGTTGTCATCCTCCACGGGTTGCGACGCTGGTTCGACAAGCGCGGCGAGCTGCGCGGGGGCGGCCAACGCGTGTCCCGTCATTACTATGACTTGCACCTGCTCACCGGGGGCCCGGTCGGCGCAGCCGCCATCGCTGAGACGGCGCTCGGCGTGGACTGCGTCGCGCATGCCCGGATGTTCTTCAATCGACCGGACTTCGACCTCGCGAGCGCCGCACCCGGCTCGTTCGCGCTCGCCCCGCATGATGCGATGATCGAGCAGTTGCGCGTCGACTACAGGGCCATGCAAGGCATGATCTTCGGCGACCCGCCGAATTTCGAGGCCGTGCTCGAAAGCATCAGTTCGCTTGAGACGCGTCTAAACAAGAAGGGCGCGAGCGAAAGCGGGGTGGCGCGATGAAGCGGTTGGAGGGAGCCGGCCTTCGGTGCGTCCATTTCGGCTCACGCAGAAACGGCCCTGCCGGTTGGCAGGGCCGTTTCCGTTAGTGGGTTCAGTCCCGATTCGGTCGGGACCAGATGAGCTGGAGGCCGTCCTGGCCTTCCACCTCGATCAGCGTGGCGTAGATCGGGGCCGGGAAGCTCGGGTCGTCCAGCTTGACCGAGAGATAGTCCCGCTCGGTGTCCTTGGCGGTCTTCTGCCAGGCCGCGCCCAGCTCGACATTGCCGGCGAAGATGCGGAAGTGCGGACCCTTTTCGGAGGGGGTCTCGACGCGGACCAGCTTGGCCTTGGCGTTGAGAGCGAGCGTGCGGACGGTGCCGGTGAAGCCGTTGCCGTTCGAGGTGAAGGTACCGATGGTTGCCATTGTCGTGTCCTTTTCAGTTTTCCGGGCCGCGCCCACCGCGGCCTCGATGGCCGGCGACAGACCGGAGGCGATCGACCCGCACCCCGCAGGGGCCGGCACGCAGTAGAGGGCAGCCAGGCTACGACTTTCTTGATTTCCGCGAGGAATGGACGCGCAGCGGCCAGGGGAAGAAAGTCGTGGCCGGATGTTGCGGGGATAAGAGCGAGGCGGAGCAAAGCGACGACGGCCTTCGGTCAGACAAGCCAAATCGAGGATGTTGTGGGCGAACCGAGAGAAATGGTTAGGGGACACCAATGGCGACTATCGGCGTCGTGACGACGGACCGCGACGCCGGCGGAGCGCACCTGGTTGGCAATGCATTGAAGATCCGCATCGAAGCCCGAAGCAACAGGTGACCGCGCGGCTCTGCCGCCAGGAATGAGCACGGCTCGTCAGATGAAACTACAGGATGCGAGCGACATTTCTCGACACAGCGATGGCCCGTCCGGCGCGCTATCATGCCAGTCGACCGGAGAGAAAGGCAGGGGATGTCAGTTATCAGGTTGGTATAGCCGGCGGAGGAAACCCCGGCGCCGTGTGAGGGCCGATGTCGTGACGAAGTAACGATGGGGACAAATTGGAACCCCGCGCAGAAGCGGTGCTCAGAGATCGCACATGCCTTCGCATTCGTTCGCGAGGAGATCGAGTTGGCCACGGTCAGCGTTATCGAAGTCGGTGCCGCATCGGCGACATCGGGACCGAGTGGCGGGTTCTGTATGGTCAGGGTCCGTCAAGCTAGGGCTTCGAATGGCGAGTAATACAATCTGTGCCGGCCGCCGATCAGGCTCATAGGCAGCGGGCATCACGCGGTCGATCCTTGAACTTACAATGCAAATGCATTACATTGGATCCACGATCGGAGCCTTCGATGCCGAAAACCGCCGAAATCCTCGAAATCCCCGCCACGATCACCGAGCGGGGCCAGACCACCGTCCCCGCCGCCATCCGCAAGATGCTGGCGCTGGGCAAACGTGACCGCGTCGTGTTTCGAGGGCTCGCCGACGGAACGGTCGTCCTGGCCAAGAAAGCGGCGGACGAGCAGGCTGACCCCGTCATCGGAAATTTTCTGCGCTTTCTCGAGAAGGACATGGCGGCGCACCCGGCGCGGGTTCGAGCGATTCCTTCGAATCTGCTCGCGCGCGGTGCAGCCCTCGTCAAGGGCGTTGAGGTCGATCTCGACGCAGCCTTGCCGGACGACGATGCGTGACGGACCAGACGATCGAAATCAATGGCTGGACCATCTACGCACATCCGCTCTTCCTTGATCAGCTGGAGGCCCTAATCGCGGCCGTCGAGAAGGCGCGTGCCAAAGACCCGAAAGGCTATAAGACGAAGCGAGCGGCAAAACTGCTTGCCGCGGTCCTGAAAGTCGCCTTTGAGAACATCCCCGCCGATCCGGCCAGCGACGTATTCCGCCAAGGCGATACGCTCGGCGCCGACTACAAACACTGGTTTCGCGCGAAATTTTTGCAACAGTATAGGTTGTTCTTTCGCTATCAGCAGGCGGCCACGAGCAAGATTATCATCCTGGCTTGGGTGAATGACGACGACACGCTGCGCGCCTATGGCAGCACGACGGATGCTTACGCCGTGTTCCGGAAGATGCTGAACCGAGGAAACCCACCCGATACGTGGGACGCGCTGGTCGCCGCAGCGTCCGGCGCCGGGCCGAAATCGCGGTTGCGAGCATCGAGAGCGAAGCCGAAGGATTGACGCCTGTGCCGACCGATAGGGGAGTAGATTGCCACTGTTTGCCGATTGGTGCGATTGCGAGCCCGCGCAAGACGGCCGCAAGCGCTTACTGAAATTTACCGAGCGAGTTGGGGGACGAGCGGCAATTGCCGGCCGTCTTCCCGATCTGCTGCGCTCTCACTACGACGACATGGAACGCATAGCTGAGGATGTGGCCCTTCTCGGTTATGCGAGCGCCGCAGCATTGCTGGCCGAGCGTCTTCCCCGAACCACGCGGGCACGCTCCGGCGAGTTAGGGGAAATCTTCGCAACCGAGCTGGTTGAGGAGTCGTTGGGCTTCTCGGTTCCGGTTCGTCGCCTTCGTTATAAAGATGGCCGCGAGATGGCGCTCCGCGGCGACGACTTTATCGGCGTGCGATCGAGTGCGGATGGACACCTCTTTCTTTTGAAAGGAGAAGCGAAGAGCCGGGCCAATCTCGCCGGCGCAACAATTATCGAGGCCCGAACGGCGCTGTCGCGTGATAGTGGCCGGCCGACGGCGACCTCGTTGCTCTTTATCGCCGACAGGTTGATGGAGGGTGATGGTCCGCTCGCCGCATTGGGCCGAATCATCCGAAATGAGGTCGCAAGCCGCGCAGTTCCCTCCGATCGCATCGACCATGCTCTCTTCACGATGTCCGGCAATGCCACGCCCCGAGCGCTTTTCGACGATCTGCGCGGCGCCGGCGTTGATCGCAGCCACACTGTAATTCACCTTCGGATCGACGATCATCAGGAGTTCATTCGGCTGTCCTACGAGGGAGCACTCGCCCTTGGAGACGGTTGACGAACTGACAGCCTTCTTGACGCAGGCGACCGCTGACGGTGTCAGGGGTCGGCTGCAAGCTCGCGGCGAGGCGCGGTCCATCATTCGCCGCGACGGCGTGCTGCCCGACGATGCGCCGGCGTTCGGAGAAACGATTGACACCGATCTGTCCGAATATGCGCTCTCCGTGCTGCGCGCATCCATGGCGCTTCGGGAGGGCGGCGGCAACGATGAGATTTGGCGGCGCGGCTTCGCGCGGGCCGGGAACGCGTTCGAAGCACTGGTGCAAAATGGCTCCCGCGAGGATGTCGGCCGGGGCTTCTATCGGATCGCTGGCGCCGCCGCGTATCATCTGGCAAGCTACTCCGCTCTCGCCTTCTCTCTGATCTCTCAACGGCCTGAGAACGCGAATCTATCGCCAGCGGAAGAAGCGTTGGCGCATCTTATTTTGCGGGATCTGGCCGGTCTAGGTCGCCGCGCGCGGACCTGGCTGCTGAACCCAGCCCACGGTGATGCAAATATTAGTCAGGCGTTGCGCGCAGGAGAGATTGATTCGGACGACGCCGTCAGGTTAATCGCCACATCAACCATTTTTCGCGCCCTCGCGTTCTTCGAATTCGCTCTTCAGACGGGGGCCGCGGTCCTGATTGAGGAGTCTCGGTCCCTCCTGCGGCGCGCGATCTCCCTCGCAAGGAACGCCAATGCCGTGTCGCTGTGGTGGACCGGGCGCATAGTGCTCAATCTTATCGATGACCTGTGGTCTAGCAGCTTGCATCAGGTGCTTCCCCTCGACGGGCCGGCGGGCGCGGGAAACTATCAGGATTTGCGCCAACTCTTCATCGGGGAACTCTTTGGACGTGACGTCGCCGAAGTGGAGCTTTGGCCGTCGCAGATCGAAGCAGCCCGACGAGCAACCGACATGACCGACGACCTCGTCGTCGCGTTGCCGACCAGTGCTGGCAAGACACGAATTGCAGAGATCGCCGCATTGATGGCGCTCGCGGCGCGCAGGCGGGTCCTCATTGTAACGCCGCTTCGCGCATTATCCGCCCAGACGGAACGATCATTCCGTCGGACGTTCTCGAGCCTTGGGTTCTCGGTCTCTTCGCTCTATGGCGCGGCTGGAGCCGCTGGCGGCGACGAAGACGCACTCCGTACGCAGGATATTGTCATCGCCACACCGGAGAAGCTGGACTTCGCCTTGCGGAATGACCCGTCGATCATCGATGACGTCGGGCTCGTAGTCCTTGACGAAGGTCACCTGATCGGGCCAAGCGAACGCGAAATTCGGTACGAGAACCTCGTTCAAAGACTGCTCAGGCGTGCTGACAACGAAACCCGTCGCATCGCCTGTCTCTCGGCGATCTTGCCCGAAGGGGATCAGCTTAACGATTTGACCGCTTGGATTCGTAGTGATGCAGGTGGAACACCGATTCAGTCGCATCGCCTCCAGGAGATCGAACGCGAAAAGGGAGCCGCACTGAAAATCGCCGACATTCACGATCAGGGGGCAGGCGCCGAAAAGGGAATCAAGGACCAGACAAAGGAGCAGTCCATGCTGAAGGAATGGATCGCCAAGCACGGCGGCTGATCGGCCTCAACTCGATCGCGGGGACACCATGATCGCACTTCCTTACGACTATTTTCTTAACGCATGGTTCTTTCTCGCGGCGGGCTCTACGGCCTACGTCGCTTTCGACCGGTTGAATGGCCAACCCGAGCCGACGGTGAGTGAACCTCAAGGAAAGCGCGCGATACCAGGCGGATATGGTCAACGTCGGTCCCCGCCAGCACTACGACGTAGTCTGGAAGACTCGGAAGGCGGGTAAATTGCTGGTGGTCTGCCGCATCCCGCACCCACACGGCCAACAACAACGTGGAGCAGCACGGCGGCAGCGGCCTCATGCTGGTCCTGAATGTGCAATGAGGGCGGAAAAACAAAGGAGAGTGCGATGAAGATGAGTAAGGATACGAAGACGTGCATCGACGAATGTCTGCAGTGCTACCGAACCTGTCTCGGGATGGCTATGACGCATTGCCTGGAGACCGGCGGAAAGCACGTCGAGCCTCAGCACTTCAGGCTGATGATGGCATGTGCCGAGATATGCCGGACTGCCGCCCACTTCATGCTGCTGGGCAGTCCCCATCACAAGCATGTCTGCCGCGAATGCGCGGAGATCTGCGCGGAATGCGCCAAGGACTGCGAGCGCGTCGGTGGAATGGACGACTGCGTCGTGGCCTGCAAGAGCTGCGCCGAAAGCTGCAAGGCGATGGCGGCCTGAAGCAGGGGGCCGGCGACGAGCCGGCCTTTTCGGCTCCTCAACCCCGCGATGGAAAGGAAATACGAACGATGGGCTATACCCGCTTCGCCGCAATGATCGCGACCTCGACGGTCGTGATGTTCGCTCTGATGTATCTGAACGTCTATGCGCTCGACCACGTGCTCTTCAGCCAGACACGGATGTGGATGGCGCTGGTGATGGGCGCAACCATGGCAGTCATCATGATCGGCTTCATGTGGATGATGTACAAGAATCGGCCAGCGAACATCGGGATCATCCTCGGCAGCGTCGTCGTGTTCGGCGTGGCGCTGTGGCTCGTCCGTAGCCAGCAGACGGTCGGCGACGTCGCCTACATGAGGGCGATGATCCCGCATCACTCGATCGCGATCATGACTAGTGAGCGCGCCCACATTCGCGATCCGCGCGTCCGGAAGCTGGCCGACGGCATCATCGAAGCGCAGGTCAAGGAGATTGCGGAGATGAAGCAGTTGATCTCCGAACTCTCCGCAAATTCTCCGTCGTCGAACGCGCCCGACCTGCCGGCCCGACTTGCGAAATGAAAATTGTCGCGAGCTATTCTGCGTCGGCGTCTTTTTGTTGTTCGTAAAAGTAATCGGATGTGCTCTCCGCGGTCAGCGTAGCCGGCCTGACGCGAAGACTTGCGTCGCCTTTTACCAGGATTGATCCCGTTCGTTGTGACCGGCCGCCGTCATCCGAAATTAGCCGGGCCAACGACATGCCAAAGAGGTGAATGCTAGATGACGAGGAGCGTGAATTGCCACCTAGAGTCCGAGCAATCGGATTCGGAAGTTCGAAGCGTTATGCCGGCTTGGGTCTCGGACATGACGCTATGGCCATCTGGAGCATCGTCGAATTCGTCACTAAGCTGTGCGGCCTGTCCGCCGAGCATTACAAGGACACGGTGGCAAGGGCCGCTCCGGACGATTTGAAGAAAGACAAAGTCAAGAGCCGGATAGGAAGACCGCAGAGCAGCAAGCAGACCTCGCCTCGCGGTGGACACGCATTGATTTCGGACATCCATCGGGGTGCAATTGATTGCAAAATACAGCCCGGTTACGCTCTTGTTATTTGAAAAATTCTTAAATCCGAGCGACCCTCAACTGGGGAAAAACGAGGATTCTGACTCATGAAATCCGTACTCATTGTAGCGGCAACGTTATTCTTCTCGACGCCCGTGTTTTCCCAGACATCATATTCCGGGATGCAGATTCGAGGAATAAAGGCGCTATCCGACCAGCAAATTGCGGACCTCCGGGCTGGTCGCGGAATGGCCTTGGCGCTTGCCGCCGAACTGAACGGCTATCCAGGCCCCTCTCACGTCTTGGAGTTGGCCGATAAACTCGACCTGACCGCCGATCAGCGTGCCGACGTCAAGGCGTTGTTCGATTCGATGAAGGCTGAAGCCGTGCCGCTCGGGTCAAAATTGATCGAGCAAGAATCTGAGCTGGACCAGCAATTCGCCGCTCGCATCGTCACGCCGGAAAGTCTTGCAGCGTCAACGGCGTCGGTCGCAATCACGCAGGGCGAACTGCGTGAAACCCATCTCAAATATCACCTATCGACGGCCGCACTGCTAACTCCCGAACAAATGAAAATTTACGCAGGACTACGCGGCTATGCCGATGCGCCCATCCACCACCATCACAATTGAATGCGGACGCCCGGAGCGCCCACTTCGATGAGATTAATGAATGACCAATCAGCCAAGAAATTTGACGCGTCGAAGTGCGCTCCCGATCTTCGCAGCGGCACTTTTTTCACCGACGTTTTCTGCCTCGGCGCAGTCGCCAGCCATTACCGTTCACAAGGATCCAAATTGCGGGTGCTGTACGGGCTGGGTGCGACATCTCAAGGATGCCGGGTTTGCCGTCACGGTCGAAGAGACGGTCAATCTTCAGGCCTTCAGAAAGCGTCTCGGGGTTCCAAGCGACCTTGTAGCGTGTCACACGGCGGAAATCGCGGGATACGTCATCGAGGGTCACGTACCCGCTATAGCGGTGCGACAATTGCTGGAGAAGCGGCCCGCCGCCGTGGGACTGGCGGTTCCGGGCATGCCGGCCGGGTCGCCGGGAATGGAGGGCGGGACGCCCCAGAAATACGATGTGGTCCTTTTTGGTACGTCCGGCCGGCAGTCATTCATGAAGTTTATAGGCTCGGAAATCGCGAGTTGAAGCGCTTCTTTGGTTAACGGATAACCTGATTTGGCTAGGAAACGCCTCTGGCGAAGATGTGAAGGGATAGTCCTTCACAAGTTCCCTATCCCGTGGGATGGTGAGCTATGAATCTTCGCCGACTGATCAGTCGTATGCTTGCGATCGTCGTGATCGTAGGGCTTGTCTTTGCGCCGCTGGCCACGCCGGCGGCGGCAAAGCGTCTGGCTGCCGCTGAGATGACCGATATGGCCGCGATGCCGGAGGCTATGCCTTGCTGTCCGGACGGCCAAAAGAGCAATAACTGCCGGGATTGTCCGCTTGTCGCGATGTGCATGCTGACCATCGCGCAGGCCGAGCCAGCCCCAACGGACGGTGTCCAAATCTCCTTCCAGACGGGCCGGCCGCTTTCCCCGCCCGACGACTTGATTGCTGACGGCCTCATCGGTTCCCCTCCGGATCATCCCCCTCGAATCTCGATCTGATCGGCGTCTCTACGCCGCCTGCTCCTGCGCGGTCTCAGGGCCGCGCAGTTAACGCACGCCGCCGTTCGCGGCGCATCGGGTCATCGAGGATTTAAAAAATGAAGAAGTATGCCTCCGCGCCCGCCCTCCGGGCGGCGTTGATCGCCGTTTCCTTGGTAGGTTCGGCCACGCTCGCGCGCGCCGACATCAAGGATTACGAATTCCAATTGGTCGACCAGACCGTCAAGAAGGGCGACGCGGTCATCTCGGTTCGCCTCGTCCATAAACCCGACGGCAAACCCGTGCCAGATGCGGTCATTTTCGCGACACGTCTGGATATGGCGCCTGACGGTATGCAGGAGATGGCGACCAAGATAGCGCCTATGCCGAGCACGGAGCCCGGCGTTTACAAGTTCAAGGCGACCTTGACCATGGCCGGCGGCTGGCAACTTTCGCTTGGCGCCAAGGTTCAGGGCGAAACCGGGACGGTCGAAAACAAACTCGTCCTGAAGGCGACGCCGTGATGCGCGCGAGCGGCATCATTCGCGTCGCTACGATCGGAGCAACCACAGCAATGCTGTGGTTGTCTCCCGGGACTGCCGCCGAGCAAAGTCTGCCGGGCACCACCGTGGAAAGCGTCGTGGCCGTTGCCAAACGCCTCAACCCGACGGTGGCGGCGGCCGCGCTCGAATTCGATGCGGCGGTCCACAAGATCGGGACGGCGGGCGCGCTGGCCGACCCGACCCTCATTCTCGAAGCCTGGGACGTCAACCGGCAGGGCGTGGGACAGCGTCGGATCGGCATCGACCAGGAGATCAAGCTTTGGGGCAAATACGGCCTCGAGCGCAATGTCGCCCAAGCAGACGCCGATGCCGCAAAATTCCAGGGCCGTGCAACCGTGACCGAGCTCATCGCGCAGGTCATTGCAGCGCATGGCGAATACAATGCCGCTCATGAGGCGGTGGGAATCGCTACCGAAATCAAGCGGCGCTACGACGAGACGCTCGGATTGTTGCGTTCGCGATACGGCACGACATCGGTCGACCGGCAGGACGTCATCAAAGCCGAGATCGAAACGGCTACCGCCGACGGCGACGTCGTCCGCCGACAAGGCGAACAGAAGGCAGCGGCAGCTAGACTGAACGCCCTGATCGGCCGTCCGTCCCTGGCGCCCTTGTCAGCGCCGACCGGTTTTAGAGCTTTCAAGGCGACCAGCCTCGCGCAGGTTCAGGCGCTCGCGCGCTCAGGCAACCCGATGCTGGCTCTGGCCGGAGCCCAGAGCAATTCCGCGGCCCAGACCAAATCCCTTACCGACCTTAACTACTATCCTGACGTCACGCTCGGCGCGAAATACGTGCAGCGGCCCGGGACCGACGATACCGGTGAGTTCATGCTCGGCGTCAAGCTGCCCCTGCATTACGAAGTCAAGGACGCCGAACAGCGGGCGGCGGGTGCACGTCTCGGCGCTGCGCAGGCCCGCAGCGAGGCGCTGCGACTGCGGATCGACGGACAGATCGCCGACGCGTGGTTCAACGTCGATGCTCTTCGCAGAGTCGTGCAGATCTACGCGACGCGCCAATTGCCGCCAGCACGGTCATCGCTCGACAACGCGCGGAACGGTTTCCAGGCCGGCACGTCCGATATTTCATCGGTCTTCGAGGCCGAGCGCAGGCTTCGCGCGGTCCAGCTCGATCTGCTGAAGCTCAAGGTAGAACTTCAGACGAAATACGCCGAAATGGAACGTCTGACCGGGGGTTCGCTATGAGACGGCCAGTAGGTGCTTTGTTAGCCTTTACGGCGATCCTGGCCGCCGGAGTGGTCGGATTGGCCGTCGGACGTTCAAGCGCTCCGCTTCCAGGATGGCTGTCCGCCGTACTTCCCGCAGCGGCAAAGCCAAGTTCCGCTCAACCGGCTGCGACGGGACCGATCGTCTACTACCGTGATCCGGACGGCGCGCCCGATTATTCCACGACGCCGAAGAAGAAGCCGTCGGGCAAGGAATATTCGGCTGTCCGCGCCAGCGAAGATGTGAGCTTCGAGGAGCAGGCCCCGGAAGCCTTGACTGCGAAGGGCGGCGAACGCGGGCGGATCAAATTCTACCGCAATCCCATGGGCCTTCCGGACACGTCGCCGACTCCGAAAAAGGATTCGATGGGGATGGATTATCTCCCCGTATATGAGGGCGAACAAGACGACGACTCGTCGGTCAAAGTCAGCGCGGGCAAGCTGCAGAAGGCAGGCGTCCAGACCGAGGTCGCGGAGCGCCGCACCTTGAATACGATGGTCCGGGCACCGGGCACGGTACAGCAGGACGAGCGTCGCGTTTCCGTCGTCTCGCTCCGGTTCGAGGGCTTCATCGACACCGTCGACAACGTTACGACGGGCACGCACGTCCGCAAGGGCCAGCCGTTGATGCGCATCTACGGCCCGAACCTGTCGAGCGCCGCCGCCGAATATCTCTCGGCCCTTAACGCCCGTCCGGAAGCCGGCATCAGCGGCCAGGCCCTTAAAGGGGCGCGCCGCCGCCTCGAAAACCTCGGTGCGCCCGATGGGTTTATTGCCGACATCGAGCGGACGCGCGAGGTCCCGGTCTACCTGAACTGGCCAGCTCCGCAGGACGGCGAAATCGTCGAGCGGACGGCCGTCAACGGGATGCGTGCAGCGCCCGGAGACGTGCTTTTCAGGATCGTCGACCATGATGTCGTCTGGGTGATGGTCGACGTCGCCGAACGTGATCTTGCGCTCATCGAAGTCGGGCAAACCGCCACCGTGCGTCTGCGCGCCTATCCGAACCGTCCATTCACGGGAAAAGTCACTGTGATCTATCCGCACCTGAAACCGGAAACGCGGACCGCGCGGATCAGGATCGAACTACCGAACCCGGACGACGTGCTGCGGCCCGACATGTACGCCGACGTGGAAATCGCCACGGGGACGGACGCGCCCGTCGTGACAGTCTCCAGCAGCGCGGTCATCGACAGCGGCGAGCGGCAGATTGTACTTCTCGACAAGGGCGAGGGTCGCTTTGAACCGCGCACGGTCAAGCTGGGGCGACGCGGCGGCGGCCTGGTCGAGGTCAAGGAAGGGCTCGCCGAAAACGACAAGGTCGTCTCTTCCGCGAACTTCCTGATCGATGCGGAAAGCAATCTCAAGGCAGCGCTCAAGGGCCTCGACACCGGAGAGAAATCACAATGATCGCGCGGCTCATCGATTGGTCGGCCCGGAACCTGATGCTCGTTTTCATCGGCGCAGTCTTCGCTGTTGCGGCCGGGGTCTATGCCCTGCAGCACTCGGCTCTCGATGCGATCCCCGACCTCTCCGACACGCAAGTGATCGTGTACACCGAGTACAAAGGTCAGGCACCACAGGTCATCGAAGACCAGGTCACCTATCCCTTGACGACGGCCATGCTCACCGTGCCGAAATCGAAAGTTGTGCGGGGGTTTTCGTTCTTCGGCGTCTCGTTCGTCTACATCATCTTCGAAGACGGCACTGACATCTACTGGGCGCGTTCGCGTGTCCTGGAATACCTCAACGCCGCGGCGCGCAAATTGCCCGCCGGCGTGACGCCGACGTTGGGGCCCGACGCGACGGGCGTCGGCTGGGTCTATCAGTACGCGCTGCAGTCCAAGGATAAATCGCTGGCCGATCTGCGATCGATCCAGGACTGGACCATCCGATACGGAATTTCCAAAGCGGAAGGCGTGGCCGAGGTCGCAAGCGTCGGCGGCTTCGTCAGGCAATACAACATCATCGTCGATCCGAACCGGTTGAGATCGCTCGACATACCGCTTGCGAAGGTGCGCGATGCGGTCCGCGGCAGCAACATGGACGTGGGCGGGCGCACCGTCGAGCTTTCCGAGTTCGAATTCGTCGTTCGGGGCAGGGGATACGTCAAGAGCCTCTCCGACCTGTCGAACATCGTGCTGAAGGTCGACAAGGGCACGCCGGTCCTGCTGAAGGATGTCGCTCGGGTCGAGCTTGGCCCGGACGAACGCCGCGGCATAACCGAGCTCAACGGGGAGGGCGAGGTCGCCAGCGGAATCGCACTGCAACGCTTCGGACAGAATGCACTGGACGTTATCGACAATGTGAAGGCGCGCCTGGCGGAGATGGCGTCGGCGCTTCCGAAGGGTGTCGAAATCATACCGGTCTATGACCGTTCGAACCTGATCCACGATGCGATCGAGACGCTGAAGCGGACGCTTACGGAGGAAAGCATTGTCGTCGCGCTCGTCTGCATCGTCTTCCTGCTGCACGTCCGTAGCGCGCTGGTCGCCATCGTCATGCTGCCGGTCGGGATCCTGATGGCGTTCGGCGCCATGAAGGCGCTGGGCATCGGATCGAACATCATGAGCCTCGGCGGGATCGCCATCGCGATCGGTGCCATGATCGACGGCGCGATCGTCATGATCGAGAATGCGCACAAGCATCTCGAGCGGGCACCGCCCGACAAGCCACGCATGGAGGTTCTCATCGAGGCCGCGAGCGAGGTAGGCCCGGCGTTGTTCTTCAGCCTGCTGATCATCACGGTATCCTTTCTGCCGATCTTCACCATGGAATCGCAGGAGGGCCGGCTGTTCAGCCCGCTGGCGTTCACCAAGACCTTCTCGATGGCGGCGGCTGCGATCCTGTCGATCACGCTGGTGCCGGCGCTCATGGTGCTGTTCATTCGCGGCAAGATCATTCCGGAGCACAAGAATCCCATCAACCGGTTCCTGATCTGGGTCTATCGCCCGATGATCCGAAGTGTGCTGCAGGCCAAGACGCTGACGATACTTCTGGCACTTGCAGCCTTGGCGGTCAGCCTCTGGCCCGCCCGGCAACTCGGAACGGAGTTCATGCCGAGCCTCAACGAAGGCACGCTGATGTACATGCCGACGACGCTGCCAGGCCTGTCGGTCACCAAGGCGGCCGAAATCCTGCAGACGCAGAACAAGGTCATCAAGACCTTTCCGGAAGTAGCGTCGGTCTACGGCAAGGCGGGGCGCGCCGAGACTGCGACCGATCCTGCGCCGACCGAGATGTTCGAGACGATTGTCAATCTCAAGCCCAAGGCGCAGTGGCGTCCGGGTCTCACCGTCGACGGCCTGATCGCGGAGTTGGACAAGGCCCTGCAGTTTCCCGGCGTTTCCAATGCCTGGACCATGCCGATCAAGGCCCGCACCGACATGCTCGCGACCGGGATTCGGACGCCGGTCGGTATCAAGGTGCTGGGAAAAGACCTAGCCGAAATGGAGAAGCTTGCCCGCCAAATCGAAACCGTAGTGAAAGCGGTGCCCGGCACATCGAGCGCTTACGCGGAACGCGTCATCGGAGGCTACTATCTCGATGTGGTTCCGGATCGCGAGGCGCTCGCGCGCTACGGTCTCATGGTCAGCGACGTGCAGGACACGATCTCGTCGGCCCTCGGCGGCGAGACGATCACTACGACCGTCGAGGGACGCGAGCGCTATGGCGTCAACTTGCGATACCCACGCGACCTGCGCAGCGACCCGCAATCGATTGCCCGGGATGTCCTGGTCGCGATGCCGAACGGGGGGACGGTTCCGCTGGGCGAGATTGCCGCGATCAAGCTCGCGCGCGGTCCCACGTCGATCCGGACGGAGAACGGCCAACTGGCGGTCTACATCTTCGTCGACATCCGCGACCGGGATCTCGGCGGCTACGTCGCCGATGCCAAGGCTGCCGTGGCCGCAAGCGTAAAGTTTCCGCCGGGCAATTATGTCGTCTGGAGCGGCCAGTTCGAATATCTGGAACGCGCTACCGCCCGCCTGAAGATCGTGGTGCCGGTTACGCTACTCATCATCTTCCTGCTGCTATATCTCAACTTCCGCCGGCTGACCGAGACGCTGATCGTAATGCTGTCGCTGCCGTTCGCCCTCGTCGGCGGATTGTGGCTGATGTGGTGGCTTGGCTTCAACATGTCCGTCGCTGTCGCCGTCGGCTTCATCGCGCTGGCCGGTGTCGCGGCCGAGACAGGCGTCATCATGCTGATCTATCTCGATCATGCGATGAAGGAGATCCACGCCCAACGGCAGGTCGAAGGCAAGCCGTTCACGCGAGCGGACCTCAACGAGGCGATCATGTTGGGCGCGGTCGAACGGGTGCGACCCAAGATGATGACCGTCGTCGCCATCATGGCCGGCCTCATTCCGATCCTGTGGAGCACCGGCACCGGCTCGGAAGTTATGCAACGCATCGCCGTTCCGATGATCGGCGGTATGATCTCGTCGACCGTCCTGACGCTTATCGTGATCCCTGCGGTCTACGCGCTGATCAAGGGATTTCGGTTGCCCCGCGAACCGAACTCGGCAGCTTTTGTCGGCACGAATACTCAAGAGCCAGGGAGAGATGGTCTCCATCGCTCGCAAGCAACAGAATGACGAAGCGCGCTCGTTCCTCGGCGCCAGGATGACGTGATGGACCAGTGGGACTTCAAGAAGTGGCGGAAGAAGCTGGGACTCAGCCAGGTCGTGGCCGGAGAAATGCTCGGGCTGAGCCGCGGCGCTGTTCAATACTGGGAAAGCGACCTCAGACCGGTGCCGCGCGCCGTCGAGCTTGCCTGCCAGGAATTGTTGCGGCGCTGGAAGCAGCGGCCGGAGTACGGGCCCGTGACCCTGCTGTATTCCGGCGGTCCGGTGTCTGATGTCGATTACCGCCCATCCGGCGACTTGGTCCTGCGATGCGAGCCGCATCCGGACAACGAGAGCGCCTTGGGCCGCGTCGTTCGACTGAGCGAAACCCTGAACTTGTTCATGCCGCTCATCGTGGATGACGATGGAACCGCGGTCTGGGCCGGCCCCGAATTGCTGCACGAATGCGAGGAGCGGAAAAGACGCGACCGGCAAGCAAAGCGCATTGAGGCCTAGCCGAAGCGCTGCAGCAGACCTTTGCGACTATTTTCGAGGCCGGTCACCTTCGGCTGTAACCAAATCCGCCCGACCGGCGAACTAACAGAGATACGTAAGCATGACGACCCACGAAATCGAACTCAAGGCGTTAATGCTTGCCAGTTTGGAAGGCGACGCAGCCGCGCACCGCGCGCTGCTCGAGCGATTGAGCAGCCGTTTGAGGGCGTACTACAAGGGCAAGCTCGCCAGAGTGGGAAGGAGTGCGGCGGAGGCGGAGGATCTCGTTCAGGAGGCGGTCTTGGCGGTCCACTTCAAACGGCACACCTATGATCCCGCCGAGCCTCTGACGCCTTGGGTCCATGCGATCGCGCGATACAAATTGATCGACTTCCTGCGGCGTACCCGCACGTCGCGGGCCGACGTGCCGATCGAGGAGGCCGATGCGATCATGGCGCACGACGACAATGTCGGCGCGGAGAGTAGCTACGATGTTAGGAGGCTCATGGAGCGACTACCGAAAAACATGCGGTGTTCCATCGAGGCCGTGAAGCTGGACGGGTTGAGCATCGCGCAGGCGGCAGTACGATGCGGCATCTCCGAGCCGGGGGTCAAAGTGAACATCCACCGGGGACTCAAAGCACTGGCTACCCTGATCGGCCGGGAAACGCGGACATGAAGACTGACGAGCTTGTGGCCCTCCTGAGTACCAATCCCGAGCCGGTCGATCGCGGCTTGGTCGTTCGCACGCTTCTGATCGCGCTTGGGTCAGGTTCAATTCTGGCGCTGGGGATCACGATCTTCGGGCTGGGCGTCCGTCCGGACATGATGACGTCCGGCGCCCTGGGTTTCGTAGCCGCAAAGGTCTCATTCGCGGTCGGGACCTCCAGCCTCGCGCTTGTCTATCTCGCAAAGTTGGCGCGGCCTGGCGGGGAGCGAAAACCTCGATCGTATCTCGTTGCTGTGCCGTTCCTTGTCATCATGGCGCTTGCAGCAATCAGCCTCGGGCTGGCGCCGAGTTCGCATTGGGACAAGATGATCGTCGGAGACGAATGGCTCGAATGCCTTGTTTCCATTCCGGTCATCGCGATAGTTCCCTTCGCTGTCTCGATCTGGGCCGTTCGACAGGCGGCGCCTACGAACCTGGCTCGCACGGGTGCTTTCGCCGGACTTGTTGCGGGCGGCGTGAGCGCGATGGCGTACGCGCTGCATTGCACGGATGATACCCTGCCTTTCGTTGCCGTCTGGTATGGCGGGACGATTGTGCTTTGCACCTTAGCAGGCGCAGCAATGGGACCGCGGTTGTTGCGTTGGTAACAGCCAGTCTGCTTCACGTCAGCGTGAGCTTGTAACCGGCAGACAATTTGCGCCGAACTCATCATTAGAAGCGCACATGACGCGCTTCGGAAAATGATGGAGCCGGACCATGACGAAAAAACTTCTCACGATTTCACTCTTGTTGCCGCTAATGGCGGCGTCGGCGTCTGCATTTGCCGGATCAACGATCACCGACAAAAGCTATTGGCCGAATGAGGCTAGGCAGAGCGCACAAGCCAGGACCGGTAGCTCACAAGGCGATCCGAATTCCGCGTTCGCTTACGACCGGATACCGTCACGCCTGCAGCCCGCGCCAAACGTGAACGACGGCGGATCAGCCTGGCGTTACCAAGGCGGTCCCAAGTCCAGATGATGGGTGCGGCAGAAACTGATGCGCCGGTCGCCCAGACCGACCTCGACGAACCGTCCAAGATTTTGCGACCTCTCGCGCCTTCAACAAAACGAGGTGATCCATGATGAACGGTATTTCGCCCGCAATGTCTTGGGGCATGGGTCTGGTCTGCGTGCTGGTCATCGTCGTTTTAATATTGGCGGCAGTCGCGCTTGTGAAATATCTTCGTTCCGAAAACCAGGCTCGGCCGGAATGAAGATTTCGGGGACTGGGTCCGTCGGTTCAATGTGCCGGAGGTGAGCAGATATGACCCCGGTCGCATGCCGCTGGACGTTGTCCGCGGCCAAGGGGCATGGGAAATTGAGCATTTAGGCCTGTGAGCCCGCGGCGACCCCCGTGAGACCCTTCCTTCGCAGGGCAGGCGAGTGTAGGGGCCCTGCACGGCCGTTTTGCCAAACGGGAGGCCCCGGGGGGTGCGCAGGCTTCTCTCCGGAAAGCGTCTCGGATCCTCGGGCTGCACGGCCACGATGGCTGCGCTGCAGCAGCGTGCTTCGCGGCCAGGGGAGTCCTCCCAGCTTAGATAACAAGATCCGTAGCCTAGGCTGGTCCCGGCTGCTTCCTTGCGTAATCTACCAACTCCGGAAACTTCGCCTCGAACGTAGCTTTGAATGTCCCTGAGACCTGGCCGGCCTCGAGCCAGACGCTGCGAACGAGTGGCTCACTGCGGCAGGGGACGGCGGCTTTGATTGGCCGGGACGTCTTGAACTTGCACACGATACGCCGCCCCGCTGCTGGTACGATGGCCATTGGTCGCCACCGCCGCCGCAGTTGCGTTGCCAATTCCGCTTGTTCCTGCGTGCGCAGATCTAATTGTGCCGGTGTCGATGATGCAAATCGGGATAGTGTGGATGCTTATGTCGAATAGGTTCGTGGCGATGCCAATGTGAATGACGCTCCAACATCTCTTCGGCATGATGGCGGTGATGCTCGTCGTGGACGTGGCTGTGGTCATGCTCTAGAAACTCATGCTCGTGGTCGTGCTCATGCCGCTCGGCGAGATGCAGCCAAATACCGCCGCCCATTAGCAGCCCTGCCAGTGCCAACTGAGGGGTGAGCGGCTCGCGCAGAAGCAGGATCGCCACAACCGCTCCGATGAAGGGCGCCAACGAAAAATAAGCGCCGGTCCGGGCGGTCCCCAGATGCCGCAGCGCCAGCACAAATAAAATCAGACTCACCCCGACGCCGAAAAAGCCTACCAAGGCCGCAGCACCGATCACGGAAAGAGGCGGAAGCGCTGAGCCAATTGCAAGCGCCAGCCCCATATTCACGGTTCCGGCCACCAGTCCCTTAATGATGGTCGTGACGACTGGATCAGCAGCAGAAAGCTTGCGCGTAAAATTGTTGTCGAGGCCCCATGCCAAACAGGCCCCGGCAATCAGTGCTCCGCCGGCATCGATCGTGATGCTTTGTCCATCCCATGCCAGGATCACCGCGCCGGTCAAGATCGCAAGCGCTCCCAGCAAGACTTTACTGTCGACATTCTCTTTGAAGATCACCCACGCGATGGCCATTGTGGCAAGGCCTTCGAGATTGAGGAGCAGGGAGCCCGACGAAGCGGAGGTGCGCTGCAGACCCATCATGAGCAGCAACGGGGCGAGACATCCCCCTAAAATCACAACAGCGGCCAGCCAGGGCAGATCAACGCGTCGCAGACTTGCTTCAGCGACAGGAACGCCAAAAGCGGCCCGCCCAAGATAGACGATCGTCAATCCCGTTCCCGCGCCTAGATACAGGAGACCTGCCAGCATCTGCGGCGCAATCGAACCCAGGAGAACCTTAGCCAGAGGCGCCGAGGCACCGAACAACACAGCGGATGCCAACGCCATCGGAACCCCCGACCAGATTTGAGAACGAGGAGTTTCGGACATCCGTTACTCTAACGTGTGTCGTCACTTAGGTTGAAATCCAACGTGACGTCGCTATTTAAGGCCCAATGCCCATTTTCCTGCAAGCTGTACCGAACATAGGCCGGATCATGATCTCCGATGAGTTCTGGATCAAACAACAACGGCCCACGAAGTCGATGAAAATATTGCGCCGCACACAGAGGCGAACGGCTTCTCGCCGGCAGTCGCTAGTTTAGTATTTCTGATAGCGTCCTTGCACGTGCATCTGGCAGGTCTCCCCTCATGGGGGTGCTTCCGGCGATCGCGGCTAGGATCGTCCTGCCCAAGCGCTCCTACTAGCTCACCTGTTTTAACCGCTTGTGGCCTAATTTGAGTTTCGTAGTGGCCCGTTATGGAGTAAGGATCCCATTGGTTGCTTGCTTGCGGAGGCTCCAATGTGTCGCATCCGCTTCCCAATGTTGGTAATGGCGTTCACGGCCGCAACATGGTCAACTGGCCAAGCCATCGGGTCTTTTCAGACTAAACCGGCGTTTCCCGTGGTGATGGTTGGTGTAGCATCTCCGTCAACCGTCAGATTGCCCGATGTGTCCGCACGCGATCTCGTTGGCGGCTGCGGTAGGGGTCGCATCCGCGATCATCAAACACATGGTTGCCGTGGACCGGCCGATATCAGGTAAGGCATCGGCCAGTAAAAAAATCCTGTCGAAGCCCGTTGCAGTCGAGCCGGGTTGTAAGAGTGTTGCATTCTGAGACTTTATTACGAGAGGGCTTCCTCGCCGACTGAAACTGCCGCACTGGTCTACGGCAGTTACCGGATGTTGACACCACGAGGCGGTTGCTCCGGTGGCGCCCCCTCGTTGAGGTGAGGTAAGGTATGGTCGATGGGTGGTCGCTTTTGGACTGACCACGGCAACGGCCTTGCCGATATGCCTCGTCTCCCGAGCTTCGCCCAACGCGACCCTTTCGATCTCCCACAGGCCGGCTTGGTTGCGAAAGATCGCGGCGATTTCACGCTGGCGATACGCTTGTTTGATGAGGCGCTTCAGCGTGACCTGTTCTCTGAGGCAATTTAGTTTGCCGGAAATCGGGTGTGCGGAAGGGGATTCCTTGCAAATTTGATTTGTCATTCACGCGCCTTTGAGAGCTTTGGCGAGGGCCAGATGCGGCCGCCGGAACGACGGGAGAGCAGGATCATTCCGCGGCTCGATCAGATCATCTGAAGCATCCGCTGGCGGCGCTGGGGCGCACGGTGGAATTGGGGGTTCCTGGAACGGGAGTCTGGGGCGGTCTACACCGATGATCCGGGCCGCCCGCCACTGCCGACGCGATTGATGGCGGGGCTGGGGTGATCCTCAAGCGCGCCTATGACCTCTCCGATGAAGCGCTCTGCGAGCGCGGGGTTGAGAACCCCTACTTTACCCGCAGCGTCCACGCCATGCACTTGAAAGACGTGCTTGGCGAGAGCCGATGGTGGTAGGATGCATTGTGGATTACTCCTCTCTTTGTTGCTTCGGCAACACTCTGCCACATTTGATGCCGTCGAGTGGGTGTCATCCACACCATCATCGTGATGCTTCATATGCTGATAGTCGCACTGGGATTAACCGAGAGCGCGATCAGAATTGCTTAGTATTGCGAATGCACGCGAAAACTGAGCACCGAAACTGGGCCTCGGTCGCGATTGTACGCTGGATTTGCGATGAGCTGATAGTCCAGCGTAACCTTCGTGGAAAATACCGGAAAACTATAATAAGTCTCGAATATTTTTTCGCTGCCCGGATTTGGCAGCTTGCCATCGCCAACCAGGATTCCAAGTCCGCCGGCATTGAGAAACGCTTGGTGCACGCCGGAAATCCCGTTGACGACACCGGCTATGCCGAACGTATCGTTATCCCGCCCCCACTGCTTTCCGGAAATCGATAGGCCGGCGGCGACGGTTCGATCGACGTCGGTGAATTCATAGGGCTCCTTACTGCCATCCGCGACCCCGGCTCGGACAAACAGGCCGACATTGGGGATGAGTTGCTGCTCTAGATTCATGCTGATGCCGCCACGGCTTTGGTAGCGCCGCACGGCGGCGATATCGGCGGGTCCTCCGTTCACTGCAGCCAACTGGATCGCGTCCTGGAAGCTTCCCATCCGGCCGCGTGTCAGAAATCCGCTGATCGCGATTTTCCCGGGTTGATCCCAGATGGCATATCGCCGCTCGATCTCGCCGACCCACTGGAACTGTCCGAACTGTGAATCGAGGTGGGTGGCATTCGGTGCGATGGATAGATCGAATAGGCCGGCGCGCAAGGTCCAGGGACCTTGGTACCATTCCCCGGCCGCGCCGACGGTGTAAGCCCAAGCGTCGGCCGCATAGTCGAACGTTCCGGTGTCGATGATGGTCCAGTTCATGAAATCGACGCGAGGATCATGGGCGTATTTATTGGTGTCGAAGATATCGCCGACGCTGAATTTTCCGACAGTGAACACCAACCGATCCGAAGTCTGCGACCCGGAAAACTGGTTGAGCCCGGCATCGACTTTCTGAACCTCGCCGCCGAGGTCGATAGTCTGTCGCAGGAACGCCCGGTGCAGACGCGTGTACGGGTAATTAGCCCCGACTTTGTAGGCCTCGCCGCTTGGGAAACCCGCAGCGCCGACCGATTTGCTCAGTCCAAAGCCCTGATCTATTTCCGGATTGACCCATGCTTCGGCGCCCTTCCAGAGCCGGACGCCTGCGTACAAGGTTACGTCTGCAGTCTCGCGGCCGATGTTCGGTGCGAGACTGTTCTGGCCGCTGTAGGGAGCCCGAAACGGAGGGGCATACTGATTGACATAGGTGGCTTGGGCGTGGAACGCGACGCGGTCTGTTTCCAGAGCGGATGGCCCCTTGGCCATGAAGTCCGATATGTGAGCGTTATCTCCACCGATCCGGTAGTTCACACCAAGCCGGACGCTTTGCATGGCGAGGTCGGATGCGAACATCTCCGCTGCGGCCGGAAATGTCACGCCCTTGCGGCCAAATCCAGTCGACAGATATTCGGCTTTTGCGGTCCAGTTGCCGGTGAGTGGAATCTCGATGCCCGCTCCCGCGGCCCACCCCAATCGCCACAGCAGCCTCGTGTCCACGGTCCCCGGCGTTGCGAAACCGCCAACGGGAAAACCGGTAACCTGATCCCGCGTTGCCTGATTGTAGGTCCAGGCCAATCCTCCCGTTCCATAGAGGAGGAAATGCTCGAACGCGTAGCCGAGGCGAGCGCGGGCACTTCCGTAATGGATGACCGCTTCTCCGTAAGTCACCTCGCCGATCAAGGGCGAGGTGACCCTCTGACTGCCGCGCACGGAAAAGGGTACCTGCACGTCCGAATTCGGAAAGGTAACGTCAACCTCGAAGCCAACCATCACGCGAGACGGAAAAACGTGATTATACCCGCCCTGCAGTCCGGCGAAATAGCTGCCCGTTCCGCCCATGAAATCGAAATTGAAGGGAAGACCGAATGATCCATTTAAACTCGGGCCGCCGGCTCCCGGCGGAGTTGCGGACCAGTTTGAAGAGCCTCTGATCACCCCTGCATGGGCGCCGACGTACCAACCGTTCCAATCGTAACCCGTCACCTCCGCAGCCTTCGAAACGAAGGGCAAAGGTGCCTTGACCGGAAGGTTTACGGGAAGGTCACCTGCGATCGCGACAGAACACTTCGCAAGCACTATCCAGGTGCCCCCCACACACTTGGACACTCTCTTCATAACGCGCCCCGTTACCCCAACGCTAAAATAGGTAAAAGAAAGATGATATTCATTCCAAAGCATTATTGCAACTAATTCGCAATTGCAAGAACGAATGGGCGTCGAGCGACGCCCATTGCTTTCAATGGAGGACTCACTGCTTCCTCCCGGCATCTGTTTATTCTGGTGAAGACTGTTATTCCAAGATAAGTCCGATACCACAGCCGGTTTTGGTTTGCGTGATCAGTTGCCGGCTGACGATCCGAATCAGCGGCCGTAACGTCAAAAGGCGTAACGTCAAAATGACGAGGGCGACATAACTCGTCGTCAGCCACTGTTAGCGGTTCGATCAATCGATGCGTTGACATCCTGCTCGACCTTTTGGCGCTTTGCTGGCCGCTCAGAGCCGACCATGCCTCCGAACCGCTCCCCATCGCGCTCTTTATAAGACAGATCGAAGACCGCTGTGTGAATCCGGCGCCGCCGGTTCAGGATCGTCCCGTAGCGCAAGCTTGCGTTCGCCAGCCGAAAAACTCCAATGACTCCCCGACCTCGCGCATTTTCGACGGCGGTCCGTATCACGCTCCCGCCGCTCGGGGCTGAAAGTTACGGCGACGGTCAGGCCCATTCGCTTGCAACCGGAAATCGTTCAATTGCCGCCAAGCCGAATTCGAAGGCTGCTTGCACGAAGGCCTCAACCTGTCAGTGGCATCCCAGTCGCGTCTCACCGTCGATCAGGAATCATTGACAAATGCGCATCTGATCCATGCAAGCAACCGTGGCGCCGACGACCCAGGACCACCTTGGAGGACCGCGCCGTCAGGCATAGAGGAGATCAGGAAATCCCGGGCAATGATGGCTGGGCTGATTTGGGCCTGCAGTTCCGCTGCCGTTCATGAAAGCGAACGTATAACTCATGCCAGTCCCAGGCAGCGATGGGATGTCAATGACCGTTCGAGAATAGTAGCGGATCGATTCGACGGCACTTGGCCCTATTTGAAACTCAAGCTAAAATTGAAACTGGAAAGACCGATAAAGTGCTCCCTGATGATGCCATACGGAGTGCATTGGAGTGATTAGATGATTGATCCAGCTCCCGAGCTCCCGGATAACACGCTGATTGAAAGTGTACGACTTCCGGAGAGAATTCGAAACCTACTGAATTCGGCCGGTCTAAAAACCGTCGGCGAAGTTCGCGATAAGGCAGATGCTGAGTTTTTAGGTTTGCCGAGTGTCGATATGAATTCGCTGCAATATTTGCGAAGGACGCTAGGGCTTCCGTCGTCACAAGGTGTTAGCTGCCTCCCGTCGGAGCTGCGAGACGGCGATGATGAAGTCAAGTAAAAGTTTTCATAAACAAGTATGACTGTTGCTAACTTGCGCGATCCTCTTTCAAGCTGCGCTCCAATTAAATTTTAGGTGGGCTTCGGAGCATTCGGTCGGGTGGCGTCGCTGACTGCAGCGATGCGAACGGCGGTAATATCACCTCTCGACCGACTGGTGCCCCGGCATTAGCGCAGATGTTTACCCGGTCCCTCTTGGACTCGGCCTACTCATGATTTCTCAACCGGCCAGGCACGATCCCGATCGAGACGAGGAAGGACGTATCTTCAAAGTTGCTCAAGCCACGGGCCGACGTTCTCTCGCCGGCCCGATCTGCGTCTTACTTTCTGCCTTCGTGCTGCCAATGGGCAGTGACTTCCGCGCCGGATTTTGTCAGGTGGACGTGCTGGTCGACGTGATCGATCCACGCGACGGGGATAAAATGATGGTGAGCGCCATCGGGTGAACTCTGTTTGGTTAGCTTGATCTTGTCGGAGCCTTCAAGATGGTCGACTTTGCCGACTGTCTTTTTGTCGGACGAGATGACGTCCATGTGCTCTTTGATCTGCGAGGTATCTGTCATGGGAGCTCCTGTGGGTATGGAAATTAAAAACGCGCTAACGGGGATTAGGTTGCATTTCTGGAAAGAATGTCTCTTTCGCCCCAACTCACCGACGCGGCCGACAGAGCGGAACTCTTAATGTCCGCTTGGATGTACACGCTGATCCCGGCGGTAGCCGTCGTGCTCGGCGCCGCCGCGGCGGTCTGGCGGAAGCCGTCGGCCGCATTCGCTGGTGCTATCCAGCATTTCGCCGCCGGTGTGGTGTTCGCTGCCGCCGCGGGAGAGCTTCTGCCCGACATCAAACACCGTCAGTCAGCCTGGGCAGTCATACTGGGAGGAGCCGCCGGAATCTTACTGATGCTTTTGATCAAGCGGCTTGGCGAGACTTTCAAAGGTACATTGGGCCTCGTCGCTATGGTCGCCGTCGACATCTTCATCGACGGACTGGTGCTTGGCATAGGATTCGCAGCCGGGGCGAAGCAGGGGTTCTTGCTCACGGTCGCGCTGACGACCGAAGTCTTGTTCCTAGGCCTTTCGTTGACCGGCGAACTGTCCGAGTCGATTCGAAAGCCTGCAAATGTTCTCGCTGTCGTTGGCGGGGTCGCGATTTTGCTGCCCCTTGGTGCCGCCGTCGGCATCCCGGTTAGCCATCTTCCAAACTTTTGGATCGCGGCCTTCTTTTCATTTGGGCTGGTCGCGTTACTATACCTCGTCACGGAAGAGCTGTTGGTCGAGGCGCATTCGGCTCCGGAAAAGCCGTGGGTCACCAGCCTGTTCTTCGTGGGCTTTTTGCTAATTCTGCTGTTAGATGAGCTCGCAGGCTGAACGCCGATCCGGGTCGCCGCCTTGTCACGGTTTGAAGGAGATAACGTGCAAACCAGCCTCTTACGTGAGTGGCTCACCAAAGTTGGATGGGAAATCGCCCTGGCGGTCGCTTTAGCGGCAGCCCTTGCAGTCGGTACGGGTGGCACGGTTTCGCTTGCCCTTCGCTACCTGGCGGGCTTCAGCGGACTAAACTCTCTTGTGCAGGTAGTTCTGGCCGTTGCGCGCGGGCGGCCGCTAAGCGCGCGTCTTTCGGAGTGGGACGAAGCAATCGTGCTTGCCACGCTATCGGCTGGATCCCATCTCATCGCAGGGCATATCGACGCGATCACATGAAAAACGTGACGCCCATGGCAAGTGCCGCTGCGGCCATGGTGGCGGTCGCGATCCAGCCGAGCCCCGTCAACCAACCACCGATCGCGAACTGACCCATGATCTTCGTGTTGGCGGCCATCAGCATCATTAGAGCCATCACCGGCACGGCGACGATACCATTGATCACGGCGCACCAAATAAGCGCCTTAATTGGGTTAATCGGAGTGAAGTTGAGCAGCACTCCAACGGCCGTTGCCATCACGATGGTGGCATAGAAAGCCTTCGCTTCTTTGGGCTGGCGGGCCAGACCGATCGGCCACTTGCGGGCTTCGCCGACCGCATAGGCTGCCGACCCGGCGAGTACGGGAATGGCAAGAAGGCCCGTGGCTACCACGCCTAGTGCGAAAATCGTCGCAGCGTAATGTCCCGCAATTGGGCGAAGCGCCTCGGCCGCTTGAGCGGAAGTTTCGATGTCCGTCACCCCCGAGACGTTAAGTGTCGCAGCGGTGGTCAGGATGATAGCCAAGGCGATGAAGTTAGAAATACCCATTCCGATCAGGGTATCAACTTCGATCCGCCGGATGGCGTCGGGACCCTGTTCAGGAGCCCGTTTAAGGACCTGCCGCTCCGGCACGGCGCGAATATCCTCCGCCTCTTGGGAGGCCTGCCAGAACAGCAGGTAAGGACTGATCGTCGTGCCGAAGACGGCAACGATCATCTGGATGTACTCGGTTTTCCAGGTGAACGACGGCATGACGAACTGGCGCAGCGCATCGCCCCAGTGCACATCCACCATGAACAATGTCGCCACATAAGCGAGCAGCGCGAGCGTTAGCCATTTCAAATAGGAAACGTACCGAGTGTACTGTAGCAGGACCTGTAACCCGATGCAGATAGCGCCGAACAGCGCTACATAGAAAGTTCTGGAACCGCCGAGGACCAGACAGGTTGAATCGGCCATGGCACCTAGGTCGGCGCCGATATTAATCGTGTTCGCCGTGGTCAGCAGCGCAACGAATGTTTGTAGGAGCCAGTTTGGATAATGTTGGCGCAGGTTGCCGGCCAGACCCCGGCCCGTCGTCCGTCCGATCCTGGCGCTGATCATCTGGACCGCCGCCATCAGCGGGTAAGTCAACAACATGGTCCAGCTCAGTGAATATCCGAACTGGGCGCCAGCTTGACTGTAGGTGGCTATGCCACTCGGATCGTCGTCCGAGGCTCCCGTGATGAGGCCCGGACCGAGAGCGCCGAGCAGCCGCGGCTTGGTGCGGCCGACGACTGGACTGAGACCGGTTTTGGCGACGTTTTCCGACGAATTCATCCAATCGGCCCTCAAACCCAAAAAACTGAGAAATCCAATAATTTAGAAGACGCCCAAGGCACGACCAAAGTTCCACAATGCCAGATTCCTGCATTTTGAAGACGATGTGTTGTAGAAAAATGCGCTGCCGCCAACGTATTTTGCTATGTTTTTCTTTGAACGATCCTTCCATTGAGGACCGAATCTAGCAAAGGTTGACAGGTGGCGTCCCGAAGCCAAACGACTGTTTTTATGATTGGACTTCTGACGATGACAGCCTTGGTGGCGACCGTCGCTGGTATCTTGCTGTATCGCGCATTTCCAGACCACCCCTGGGTTACTGTCGTTGGACCGGTAGGCGCGGCGTTGACGGTGATCGGATTCGCAAAGAATTTTTTGCCTAGATGACGCGCTGGAACGTCGTTCGCTTTCAACTAGAAAACCAATCGCCGAAGGCATCCGCAAGCGGGTGGTGTAGATAGATACTTTGGATTGATGGATCTATTCGCGTGGCTTTACGCATTTAACCGAAGCCGGCCGCATCGTCAGCGAACTATGTGGTATCTGGAAGCGTTTGAGATGAGTTTCCGTCAATATCTCCTGGGCGCCAAGTAAACACCAATTGGTGGTCGCTGGTGAGGACCCGGTAGCCGCGAGGCTGTGGCCCCTCCACGATGGAGAGCAAATGTTGACCTATTCTCTTGGCTTCCTCAAGGTACACGGAGCCGCCTACCACCCGATCAAGAACTACCGGGCAGTCGTGCTCAAATCCCAGAATTTCAATCGTGAACGGCGCTTTGTCGGTCATTCTTCGAATATGCGGACGAAAATAACCCAGTTCAAGCCATTGGCCTACTACGATCGGGGCCCAATACAACCGCACAATGTTTTCTCCATGGGGGAATTTTCGATGGAAACCCCTTTACTGGGCATCATGCCCCGACTTCTGTGAGTTGGATGTCCACCGCAGCATGCGTTTTCCGCCGGAACCCTCGGGTTTAGCGGCGCCCGTTTTTCAACTCAATCGTGCGCATTGGGGCGGGCCGAATTATCCAAATACCGCACCGCACCCGACCCGATTCTAAGAAGACAGGGCAGTCCTTCAGCTATCAATTGGTCTCCAATCCCGCCTACAATGCTCGGCTAGAGACCGAGTTTGATCGTTAAGGGCGTATGCATTGGCGCTCTGAATTGCTAAATCCATCCGCGGCAAACAGGAAGCCGAAGCCTGATCCGAAACGAAAGAGTTCTCGGTGGCCGCGCCCAACACGGTGTTACCAAAGGCGCCGCCTCCGCAAGGTACGATCCGATGCGTAACATATTGCTGAATCCCGCCAGGTCGATCCTCTTCGCCTTGACCACGGCGCTGGGCTTAGCGGTATGCTTGGTCTCCCCAAGCTTCGCGCAACGCGATCCTCTCGATCTTGCGCAGGCGGGCTTCGTTGCAAAGGATCGTGGCGATTTCACCACGGCAATACGCTTGTTTGACGAAGCGCTTCAGCGCGGGCTATTCGCCGACAAACAGCGCGGCCTTCTGTTGTATAGCCGGGGCGTCTCATACGAAGCGCTTGGAATTCGCGACCGCGCGCTGTCGGATTTCGACGCGGCCGTCGCGCTGCTTCCGGATTTCCCCAACGTCTACCTCTATCGTGGGATCATCTGGGGCGAGAAGAGCGAATACCAGCGCGCGATGCAGGATTTCCTGACGGCCAGCAAATTAAATCCAAGCGATCCGCTTGCTTTCAATAACCTTGGAAACGTCTATGAAAAATTGGGAGATATTGATCTCGCTATCGAAAACTTTGGCCGCGCGATCCGCTTGCGGTCCGACTACGCCCAAGCCTACTACAATCGCGCCCATGCTTATGTGTTGAAGCAAGACGAAGAACGCGCCATCGCAGACTACGACAAGGCGATCTTGTTGCAGCCGACTTACGCCGAGGCGTACGTCAACAGGGCGGTCGTGAAATTCTTGCGCCGAGATGTCGAGGGCGCTCTTGCCGATCTGGATACCGCGATCAAACTCAATCCGCGCGACGTCTCCGCCCGGTCAAATCGAGCAAACGTGAATCTGGCAATCGAAAAATATGGCGAGGCATTGAACGACTTCGATCGGGCGTTGGCAATGGATCCTGGCAATGCAGCCACGTACTTGGGGCGGGGGCGAACGCATCTGTTCTCGGGCGCCATCGACGATAGCATTGAGGATTTGAAGACGGCCGTACGGCTGCGCCCTTCAAATCCCTATCCTGTCCTTTGGTTACACATTGCCCGGGTTCATAAAGGGGAATCCGACCGCGAGGAGTTTGCGGCGAACGCAATGGCGGTAAAGCGCGGAGCTTGGCCGGGGGCAATGCTGGATATGTACCTCGGACTTATCGACGCTGACAAGGTCAGAGCTGCTGCTCAAGAGGGCACAAGCCGCGAACAAGTTAAACGTGACTGCGAAGCTAAATTTTTCCTGGGCGAACTGGCGCTGCACAATGGCCAAATCCAGCAAGCAAGAGATGCTTTGCGCGAGGTGACGTCTAGCTGCGGACCGGCGGAAACCGTCTACAGCGCGGCGGTGGCTGAGACCAAGTTGCTACCGCGGCAATAAGCGCCTTGCGAAAGCCGGGTTCTGCCACCAACGGTGCGCCTTGCCGGGGCGCTCCTCTATCGCGCGACTTTGCCTTAATGGAGCCCCTTACAACCGCAGAAGCGCGCATATGGAATGGACTAACAGAAACAACCTCAAAAAGCTTAAACTTTTCTTCCTGGTCACCGGGCTCGTCATTGCGATTAGCGCCGTCAAAATATTCGTGCACTGGATGCAGTTTGAATTCGTGACGCTGAGCACGTTGCTGACCAGCGCCATCGGTGGGGCGATCTTCATCATCGGGTTTTTATTGTCGGGCGTTCTCTCTGACTACAAGGAATCGGAGCGGCTCCCGGCTGACATTCGCGTGGCATTGGAGGCGATCCATGACGACGCTGCCTGTTTCGCGGAACTACGTGTGGATTTCGAAATCAATCCGTTGCGGACGATACTGGTAAACATATTGAAGGCTCTGAGAATTGGACTGGGACATCAGGGCGCACATCGCGATCTCCAGCCAGCCATTGCCGAAGTCGATAAACTCACGCCGGTATTCGCCCAGATGGATTCGTTGGGCATGCCTGCAAATTTCATCGTTCGGTTGCGAGGTCAGCAAGATCAGCTTCGTAGATGCCTCTTTCGCATCTACCACATCCAAAGCATGCAGTTTGTCCCATCAGTCTATATCTTGGTGAAGACGTTGGTTGCTGCCATCGTGCTACTTCTGCTGTTTCTGGAAACGGAAGGTTCGCCCGGCACCGCCCTGATTTTCGGCTTTATTTCGTATATGTTTATTTACGCGCTCTACCTGATTGAGACGCTGGAGCAGCCATTCCGCAAGGACCATGACTCGCTCGACGATGTCAGCCTTTTTCTGCTCCGTGAATTTGAAGCCAAGTTGGCCGATTGCGAAGCAACGATCAAAGGCACGAGGGTTTGAGATTCCGTGCGTAAAGCTTAAAACCGGCGTGAGTCCTTGAAGCAAAACAGGCGATCTCCCGGCCCTATCGCAAGGCCAGCAAAAGACATCATCCGCAATCTACTCCCGCCAGAAACAAATGTTAAGCTAAGCTAGCTAGAGAGGTTCACCGATTGAATGAGGCGGATCAGCGCACCAAATAATCTTTTTATAATCGAAGCCGACCTCGATCGTCGGTTTGATTACGGCAAAAAAAGGAGAAATGTCGAAATCACGAGGCGTATAGAGGGAGGAATCGCGGATATGAAAGATTTCATTTCGCACATGTTCGCTTTCCGATGGAGTAATAGCAGGCAAAATGGGGTAACCAACATCCTTGAACGCCTGGGCGATAAGGGCGGAACAGATGAGACGGGTGGGATCACCCGAACCTAACGCGATCATTCGCCGCCGCCATCGCTTTGGCACCGGAAGGGGCACCAGGTAACGCCCAAGATCGATCAGATTCTTGAGATCGTATTTGAACCCGATCCGCGCAACTGCGAATTTACAGACCGCTTCGCGGTCCTCGGGGGACAACCCGACGGGTCGACATATGCGAGTATGAAATTTGGAATACTTCGACAGAGAGACGCAAGTAATGCCATAGTCCAGATTGGACTCCACCAATTCGCATTCGCCTGGCGCCGTCGATCCTACGTAGAGCGCCGCGTGAGACCAGGTTGACTGCGTCAGGTACTTGATGATTCCGGAAATGCGATTGTTGCCCTCAATTAGCAAAATATCGCCTGGTTCGATGCAGGCTCGGAGCGCTTTCGGATCAGCCGGGATGAATGGCTCGTAGCCGGACGCGGGCTTCTGCAGATAGGCGGCGATCAAGCGCCCCAGGTGATCAAGAATCCATCTCATAGGGCCGAATCCCGGTTCCAACAGGCCCAGCAAGTCCAAGCCATTATTTCATCCTGATCCACCGGTTTTGGCCACCGATGGCGGTTCTGGCAACTGATTCGGCACGTTAGCCAACTTGTTTATCTCAGCTGCGTCCTTGCTCGCCAACTCGCACGATCTGTTGATTTCGAGGAGGCGACTCACCCTATGATTGGCTGAACGTTGGACTTTCAGTCGCGCCTGTAAAATCGTTATTCATGGACGAGAGTTGCTGAGCGTTAAACCGGTAGTTTCGACGTTCGCCATCTTGTTTGCGACGTAATCAAATTTCCGAAAACGAGGAGTTCCATGCCTTTAGTCAGCACTGTAGAGTGTTCGCGAGCTATCGCCAAATCTTGGTAATGGCCGGGCCGGACAGGCGGCGGCGGTTGTGGGCTGACGGTCAGTCTGTTTGGCGACGACCTCGTTCCCGTCAGCGGATGTCACACCGAGAACGAGTTTTGGCAACTGGTTACGACCGTCGAGACGACGCCAGCTTTTCTG
Source organism: Tardiphaga sp. (assembly GCF_041424195.1). Classification (NCBI taxonomy): domain Bacteria; kingdom Pseudomonadati; phylum Pseudomonadota; class Alphaproteobacteria; order Hyphomicrobiales; family Nitrobacteraceae; genus Tardiphaga; species Tardiphaga sp. The sequence continues at coordinate 32,120 of NZ_JBGMOE010000210.1, forward strand.
TG
>NZ_JBGMOE010000211.1:0-31498 GCF_041424195.1 Tardiphaga sp.
CCGGGGACCAAAATGCGGGCCCAAACGTTCGCAGTTTTGCACGGAAGTGGCGCACTCGGAGCGATTCGAACGCCCGACCCTCGGAATCGAAATCCGATGCTCTATCCAGCTGAGCTACGAGTGCGACGGCGGCACCATAGCGGCGAAAGTCGCAAAAGCTAGCCCCGCGCGACGGAGGGGGCGCGATTTTGCTCGACGTCCCGGCACTGCGCGGAACGGGCGGCCAGATATCCGCCAATCGATCGGTCCACATTGCCGCGTGCAGATCGGTGCCGGACCCAGACAGGTGGCAGCGGCCGGAACTCTGACCTAGCCGATACGGGCCTGGTGGTGGAGGATACGCAATTGCCGTCACGCGACTTCGCCGATGTTGTCGACTGGCGCGCTCGGGCTCCGGCGGCTTCTTTGCGACCGGAGAACGCTATAGTCTGCTCTCATGAATCAAGGCCGACTCACATCCGGTCCGGCGGATTTCGTCCTGTCCGGGTGGCTGCCGACTGCGCTGCTTCTGATCGTCACGGCAGCGGTTGGCCCTGCGCTGGGCAGTTTGTCGCGGCCGCTCTTCGTGGTCGGCTGCGCCGCCGCCGGATGGCTGGCCTGGCGACGCAGCACTGCGGGCCATATCCAGTCGGCCATCCTGCTGTTTGCCTTCGCGCCATTCGTGCGGCGCGTGGTCGATGTGTCGGTGGGCTACGATGCGTCCAGCATCATGCTGATCGGGCCGCTGCTGTTTATCCTGATGCCGTTACCGAGCCTGTGGACGTTGCTGTCGTCCCGCGAGCAGTTGCGCGATCCCTGGCTGATCGCGCCGGCGATCGTGCTGGCCTGCATCGCTTACGGTGCCATGCTGTCGATTTTCCAGAATGACTGGATGAGCGCGGCGACAGGTGCGTTGAAGTGGACGGCACCTGTGCTTTACGGCATCGTTTTGCAGCAGCGCGCAAGGTCCGATGGTGAACTCGTCAATGCCATGGCGCGTATCTTTCTGGTGGTGCTGCCGCTGACAGGTCTCTACGGCATCTGGCAATATGTCGATCCGCCGGGTTGGGATCGGTTCTGGATGAACTACGCCTCGATCCTCTCGGCAGGGTATCCGCTGCCCTATATGGTGCGCGTCTTCAGCACGATGAACGGGCCCGCCACTTACGCGACCTTCACCGCAACGGGACTGCTCTTGCTGGGCTTTCTGAGACCGGGCTGGCAGTCCTTGATTGCTCTGGCGCCAGCGGCCCTGGGCCTGTTGCTGTCGCTGTATCGGACCGGCTGGATCGCGCTCGCGGTGGCCGTGGTGTTCTGCATGGCGTTTCAATCCACGCGGCGGCGGGCGCTTGCGACCGGACTTGGCATCGTCGGCGCAGCCATGGCCGCAGTCCTGTTCACACCCTTTGGAGAGGTGATCACCGATCGTCTGCAATCGCTGGGCAGCGGCTCCGAAGACGGCAGCGGCAACGAACGTCTCGAGGAGTTCGTAACGTTGTGGAATACGCCCGATAGCATGGTGGTGGGATCCGGCTTCAGCTTCACCGATATCGGTGTCGCGGGCACCATGCCGGTCGATGGCCAGATCATCGCGAGCTGGCTCACGCTCGGCATTCCCGTCGGATTGCTCTGTTTGGCAGCCTATATCTGGGTCGGGGTCTGGAGCACTTCTGCGGCATGGCGGATGCCGACCAAAGAAGGCGTGGTGCTCGGCGCTCTGTCGCTCGGCGGCATCCTGATTCACTTGCCCCTGACCAGTATCTCGTCAGGTGAGATATCCGCGCTGTTCTGGATGATCTTCGCGATGGCCTGTCCGCGCGACCAGACGGTCAAATCTGCCGAGGATGCCGCGATGCCCCTGGAGCAGGCGCGGACCGGAATCCGGACAGGCAGAGTTTAGTCCGATCGGGCCGCCTGGCTGACAAGCGGAGGGGCTGCAGGTTTGCGCCCCGGTAGTGGCGCCAGCCCGAGTGGCGCCAGCAGGTTCAGCCGCTGCAACACGATATGGGCGACCATGGGCAAGATCACGCCGGCGGCGGTATCTGCGAGGAGATAGACCCACGGCATGGGCGGCACGTGCAGAATCTGCATGATGATCCGCGTTCCGGATCCCGCCATGATGTGCAGCACATAGATCGTCATGGACAGGACGCCGACGAGTGCCAGCCAGCGATGCCGTGTTTCGTTGAGCAACTTGCAAAGCAGCACCACGCTGGTGATACCGAGAATACATGCCGGAAGCGACGCTATGCCATTTGCATCGAAGCCGGAGAGCTGTCCTCCAATGGCAACCGCCGCAGCGAAAGCGGCGGCAATCACGGTCAACATGGTCCAGCCCGTTCGCCCATGAGGCTGCCACGCCATCACGATGCGTGTTGCGTAGAGACCTGCGACATAGAACGGCAGGTGATGCATGGTAAGCGCAAGATCCGGCCGGATCGGCAACAGCATGAATATGATCAGGCCAGCGAGCGCGACGACAATCATGATGGTGCGATTGGGAATGAGTACTGCCAGTACGTGGCAAATCATCAGGGCATATAGAAACCAGAATTGTGCTATCGGCCGATACCAGATTGCCGCGAGGTCGCTGGTGGTGATTGGAATATTCGCGTTGCGCGATATCAGCATGATCACGCTTCCCTGGATCAGCGACCAGAGCACGTAGGGATAGGCGATCGTCCATGCCTTGCTGGCGAGGAACGGCCGAACGCCGCGTGCGAGGCTGTGCTGTACGTTCAGGCCCGCGAGAAAGAAGAACAGCGGCATGTGGAAGGTATAGAGCGTATAGCTCATCCATTGCGCGAGCGGCCCGTCAGGAAACAAATGCGGCGGTATCAAGCCGCCGAGCACGTGGCCATAGACCACGAGAATGACGCCTATGCCGCGCGCAAAATCAATCCAGACCTGGCGCGTGCGATCGCTTTGGGGGCGTGATGGTGCTGCTTGTTCCGTTGGCGATATTTGCATGGGGTGGGCGCCGCTAATTTTAATGATCCGGATCCACAAGCCAACATACGCGGAGACCGGTACGCCATCGTTAACGCCGATATGGGAAATCGTGCCCATCCGCACAGGTGTCTAGCCGCAAACGGGGCTTGATTTCTCGGTCATTTCGGTGCCCATCTGCCCCGACAAGCCGCCGGCACGCAGCTCTGTGCTCTGTCGGTGCGCCTACACGCTCAAGGACCTCTCGTGACTGACTATGTTCGCAAAATCCTGGACAGCCGCGTCTATGACGTCGCGATCCAGACGCCGCTGGACCCGATGGTTCGGCTGACCGCGCGTATGGGTAGCCCCGTGCTGCTCAAGCGCGAGGATTTGCAGCCGGTATTCTCGTTCAAGATTCGGGGGGCCTACAACCGCATTGCAGGGCTGTCCGCGGAGCAGCGCGCGGCCGGCGTGATTTGCGCGTCGGCAGGCAATCATGCGCAGGGCGTGGCGCTGTCGGCGCAGCGGCTCGGGATCAAGGCAACCATCGTGATGCCGGTGACCACGCCGCCGATCAAGATCGATGCCGTCAGATATTGGGGCGGCAATGCCGTGCTGTTCGGCGACACGTTCGACGAGGCCGCGGCGCATGCGCGCAAGCTCGAGGCCGAGCAGAAGCTGACCTTCGTGCATCCCTATGACGATCCCGACGTGATCGCGGGGCAGGGCACCATCGGCATGGAAATCCTGCAGCAGCATCCCGATCCGATCGAGGCGGTGTTCGTGCCGATCGGCGGCGGCGGTCTTGCGGCTGGCGTTGCCTCCTTCATCAAGTTCCTGCGCCCGGAGACCAAGGTTATCGGTGTCGAGCCAGTCGATGCCGCGTCGATGAAAGCCGCGATAGATGCAGGCGAGCGGGTCGTCCTCAATCGCGTCGGTTTGTTCGCCGATGGTGTTGCTGTGCGCCAGGCCGGCGTCGAAACATTCCGTCTCTGCCGCGAATTGCTCGACGACGTGATCACGGCCGACACCGACGAGATGTGCGCTGCCATCAAGGATATTTTCGAGGATATGCGCGTGATCGCGGAGCCGGCCGGCGCCTTGGCGCTGGCGGGACTGAAGAGCTATGCCGCGAACAATCCCACGCGCACCGGTGCGCTGGTTGCCATCAACAGTGGCGCCAACATGAATTTCGATCGCCTGCGGCACGTCGCAGAGCGTGCCGAGGTCGGTGAGGCTCGCGAGATCCTGTTGGGCGTCACTATTCCGGAGGAGCCCGGCAGCTATCGCCGCTTCATCCAGACCATCGGCAATCACAACATTACCGAGTTCAACTATCGCTACGCCGATGCCAAGGAAGCCAATGTCTTCGTTGGCCTGAAGCTGAGCGACGCCAAGAACGACAAGGGCGAGCTGATCGGGCAATTGCAGGCGCTCGGTTACAAGGTGCTGGACATCAGTGCGGACGAGACCGCCAAGCTGCACATCCGCTATATGGTTGGCGGGCGAGCACCGCCCGCTTTGCGGGACGAGGTTATCCTGCGTTTCGAGTTCCCGGAGCGTCCGGGCGCGTTGCTGAAATTCCTCGACCAGATGGGCGCGGACTGGAACATCACGCTGTTTCACTACCGTAACCACGGTGCGGATTACGGCCGGGTACTGGTTGGGATTGAAGTCCCCCAGGCCGACCGGCCGACCCTGACGCGGCGGCTGACCTCGCTCGGCTATCCCTATGAGGACGAAACACAAAATCCGGTCTACCGGATGTTCCTGAACGGCTAGGCTGGGTGGGGCAGAGAGTGAGGCAGGGCCGGTTTCCTGCCTTTTTTTCGCTCAAAGCCGATGCTTAACGGAATACTAGCACTGTCCGGCGAGAGTCGGGCGGTGTGCTGATGCCGGAACGGGCGTTGGCTTGGGGTCCCTTACCGGTTTCATCACGCGATGCGTCTTTCGCTGCTGCCTGTCCTGACGTCCCTGCTGGTGCTGTCTGTGGCCCCGGCCAAGGCTGATTTGCGCATCACCCGGGACCACGGCGGCTATGTCGAGGAATACAAGGCCAAGTATGAGCGCATCCGCGACCGCAAGGAGCGGGTCATCATCGACGGCATCTGCAATTCGGCCTGCACCCTGGTGTTCGGCATCGTGCCGATGAACAAGGTCTGCGTGACGCCGCGCGCCAGCCTCGGCTTCCATCAGGCCTATTACGACAAGGCCTTCACCTTCGGCATGAAGGTGATCAGCTACGAGGGCACCTCGGACCTGATGGCCTATTATCCGCCGCCGGTGAAAGCCTGGCTCGCGCGCAACGGCGGTCTCACCCCCGAGATGAAGAAGATCAAGAACGGCATGGATCTCTGGAAGATCGTCGATCCCTGCCCGGAAGAGTTCTTCTAGCTGCCATCGCTACGCCGCTAACGCCACCATCTCATGACACCGCCAGCCGTGTCGGGCTACGCTTGATCAGCGCCAGCGCCGCCAGGATCGTTGGTGCCAGTACGCAGAGCGCTAGCCCCGTGATCTGCCACTGCGACAGCGGATTGATGCCGCCGCCTGGCGTGGCCAGCATGAAGCCGCCAATGACCAGCAATATGCGTAGCGGCCACTCCATGGTGCCGGCCCGGCTGAGATCGCCGACGAAAGCCTGATAGCCCTGAATGCCGCCGCAGATGAACAGCGTCCCAATGCCGGCCAGCGTCATCAGACCAAGGCCCGTGAGATAGGGGGCGTCGCCCTGCAGCACGAGAGCCGGGTTCATGACAAAGAAGAACGGGATGAAGTAGATGATGCTGCCAACCCACATGCTCTCCCAGCCGGTCTTCATCGCCGGTGAGCCTGCTATACCCGCCGCGGCAAATGATGCGATGGCCACGGGTGGCGTGATCGACGACAGCATTCCCCAATAGAAGATGAACATATGCACGGCCATGCGATTAAGGCCGAGTTTCTCCAGCGCGGGCGCGACCAGGATCGCAAGGAAGATGTAGCAGGCCGTCGTCGTCAGTCCGAGGCCGAGGATCAGGCTGGTGAGGGCGCACATCAGCAGCAGCAGGAAGGCATCGCCGCCGGCGATGCGCAGCAGGTCGTTGGCGAGGCTGGAGACGACGCCGGTCATGGAGAAGGCGCCGATCAACAGTCCGCAGCCGGCAAGGATACCGATCAGTTCGACGAAGGTGCGACCATTGACCTCGAGGAATTTCGAGACCGTGCCCATGGTCCAGCGGGTGTCCTTGGAAAACAGCTGGTTCAGCACCAGCAGGAGCGCGGTGGCGTAGAACGGCGCATGGCTTTCGCGTTTGAAATACAGCAGCATCACGATCAGCAGCGCGATAACAAAGATATAATACCAGCCGTCCTTGATCGTATCCTTGATCTTCGGCAGCTCCGAGCGCGGGATGCCTTCGAGCTTGTGACGTGCAGCGTAGGCGTCCACCTGCATGAACAGGCCGACATAGAACAGCACAGCCGGAATAATGGCAGCCAGCGCTACGTCGGCGTAGCTGACATTCAGGAACTGGGCGATGACGAAGGCGGTTGCGCCCATCACGGGCGGTGCCAGCACCGCGCCCGTGGAAGCGCAGGCCTCGATGGCAGCGGCATAGGACGCGCGAAATCCGCTCTTCTTCATGACGGGGATCGTCATGGTGCCGGCGGTCAGCACGTTGGAGATAATCGAGCCGGACATCATGCCGAGCAGACCGGATGCAAAGATGCAGACTTTGGCGGCACCACCGCGGAAGGTCCCGCAGAGCGCGAAGGCAATGTTGATGAAGAACTTGCCAGCGCCAGTCATCATCAGCGCGGTGCCAAAGACGAGGAAGCCTATGACGGTATCGGCAAAGGCCTGGATCGGGATGCCGAGCAGGCTCTCGCCTGACAGCACGTGATAGGCGGTAGTCTGGTCGAGCGTCAGTTGCGATCCCCGAAATGGTCCGAGCCAACTGGATTCGGCAAACAGCGGATACACCGTAAAGGGGAAGACACTCAGCAGGAGGCTCCAGCCGCCGGTGCGGCGCAGCGCTTCCATCAACACGGCCCACATTACGAGGCCGGCGGCAATCACATTGGTCGGCGCGCCGTCGGATTCCCAGCCCGCCATCGCGGCCTTGCGGATGTTCAGCATCAGCCAGATCGCCGCACAGAACGTCGCGACAAACAGGACGAGGTCATACCAGGGGATGCGATCGAGCGGCGATTTTCCCGAGTTCGGAAAAATCAGGAATGTGAACGGTAACATCAGTGCGATGAGCAGATAGAAATATTCGGTGTTGAGCTGCGTGTAATCGACGAAGAAGCGCAGTGTGAATTGCTGGTTGATACACAGCAGGATCGTCGAGGCCGTGGCTGCGATCAGGGCCCAGCGCCAACCTCCGCGCAACACGCGGACGCGGGTGACCTCCGCCTCCTGCATGTTGCCGATGCCGGCATGCGGATCTTCGAATTCGATCCGTTTGGGGGCGGACGGCGACGCGGACGTCAAGTCCGGGGAGGAGATGTTAGACATGAAAAATCCCGGAATATCTTGAGAGGTCCGCGCGCCCGTCAGCGCAGGCTTATTCGAAGCCGTTCGGCATGTTGGCCTTGGCGAGAGCAGCGGCACGCGCCGTCATCCACCCTTCGAGAAAGTCCTTCTCGCCCAGTGAGGCATTGGCTTTGGCGTAATCCGCCCATGCAGCCTTCAGCACGTCCTGTCGCTTGAACAGGCCGTCATTGTGCTTCTGGTCTTCATCGGTCCAGTTACCGGCCTCCTTCATCGCCTTCACGGCGCCGGGATGGAACGGTACGACCCATTTCATCGTCTGGCGATTGGCAGCGAGACCGCCTGCACCCGGCGCGCCATCCTTGTACGCGTCGTAATTCAGGATCATCGCCTTGACGATCGGATAGATCGCGTCCGGCGATTGCGAGCCATAGGTCACGAATATCGGATAAGGGTAGGTGCCCATCTCGATCGGCTTGTCCGCCGAAATGCCTGCGCCGCAGGTCGCCATCATCGGCGTGAAGAATGCGCCAACCTTTTGAACGCGCGCCCAACCTTCCTTGTCGGCATGCGGCAGCGGCGGCCAGATGATGCCGCGCGGCGAGTTTTCCAGTTCGCGGGCAGGGCCGGTAATCGTCGTTGCGAAGCCGGCATCTGCATCGTTGTTGATGATGCCCTTCCACATGGCGCCGTAGCTGGCGAATTCGACGACCTTGACGTCCTTCTGCGTGAGACCGGCGAAGGCGATGATGGCGAGCGCGTTCTGATTGAGTGCAGGGGATCCGACCACAAAGCCGAGACGCTTCCCGCGCAGTTCCTTGATCTGGGTGATGCCCGTGTCCTTGGCGACGCCGACCGAACCGCCATTGCAGTCTGTGGTGCCAAGCAAAACCTGCAGCGGCTGCGGGCCCCATTCCTTGGCGCCGAATTCGAACACGCCTTCCTGCGCGAAATACGATCCTGAACCCATGGCCGAAGCCAGCGCGCGACCGGCGCGCAATGGTGCGAGACGTGCGACGTCATTGCCGGCGGGAAGCACACGGACATCGGTCGAATATTTGTCCTTCATCATCTTGCCGACAGCGACGGCGATGTTGAAGCCGGCAGTGCCGGTGTCGTAGGCGGTGACCGCCATGGTTGGTGGAAGTTTGACGTCTTGTGCGCAGACAGCGCTGCTGCTGCCGAGCACAGCAACAGACGCCAGCGCGATGAGCCGGTGAAGCATGTTTCCCTCCCAATGCATTCGCTTTGCGAATTGCTTTTTATTGTTCGGCGATCATGTCATCGCCGTCAGGCGGTGGCAATGTCCTGAGCCGTTCGCCAGGCGATTGGATTGGAGGCCCTCTCAGACAGAATGCCGCAGCACATCTGCGAGGCCGTCCGAGTCATCACGGCATTTCTGCTCATGTCTCGACGGTCCCGAGCAGTTGTCCTTCCGCCACCACGTCATCGATCGCGACAAGAATCGATTTGATCTTGCCGGCGGTGGGAGAGGCGACGGGAATTTCCATCTTCATGGCTTCGACGAATGCCACTTCGTCGCCTTCGTTCACGGAATCGCCGGTTGCGAGCGGTAGCGAGCAGATGCGGCCGGCGACTTCGCTGAGGATCTTGATCTCTGGCATGATGTTCTCCGCGATCACCCGGGCGGCTGCTCGCTATAGGTGTAGCGCCGACGCGACCGGACAATCCGTAAGGATGAAAAGAAACGAGCAGCTTGGTGTTGTCGCCGCAGATTGCCTGAGGTAGCGTAGCTCGCAAGTGGAATATAATTCCGCAGAGTGGAATGGGACGGCGGCGCACATCGGGGCAATCCAACAGATTGGCTCCCCGTGAGATGCGTCGTCTTAAGGGAAACGCATTATGGGACGACGTTCGGAACGGCTCAGCAAGCAGGGCATGCTCGCCAGCGATCTGGCTGGCGACGGCGATGTGATCCAGGTGGTCTCGCGCGCCTTTGATATTCTTCGCTGCTTCGAGGGCCATGATGCCCGGCTCGGCAATCTCGAAATCTCCAATCGCTGCGGTCTGCCGCGCTCCACCGTGTCGCGCCTGACTCATACACTGACGCGCATGGGCCAGCTCGCTTATCTGCCCGGCGATCAGAAGTATCGCATCGGATCGAGTGCAGTGGCGATGAGCGCTTCGATGATGCGCGGGCTTCAGGTGCGCAACCTGATCCGCTTGCGTCTGCAGGAAGTGGCGGAGCAGGTACCTGGCACGATCGGCTTCACGATTCCCGATCGTTTCCACATGGTCTATCTCGAATACGCCCGCGCCGATCACGCGCTTGGACTGCATTCAACTACCGGCAGCCGAATTGCCATGGGCCGAACTGCAGCCGGCCACGCCTACACTGCAGCGCTTGATGAAGATGTCGGTAATGCGTTGATCAACGATATCGCGCGCGAAATGCCCGAGGACGCCAACATCCTGCGCGGCAAGATCGCGAGCAATCGCGAATGTCTGCGTGACAACGGCTACGTTCTCGCAGGCGGACTTTGGACGCCGCATATCACGGGCATTGCGACGCCGATCTGGTCGCCGCAGTACCAGACCTATGTGGTTGTTACCATCGGGCTGCTTGCCGCGATGTATGACGAGCAGCGTCTGCAGGACGAGATCGCTCCCATCCTGCGTCAGCTCAGCAGCACGATCGGCATGATGGTTCAGAATGCAGATAGCGGCCTGACCAGCGCGCCTGTTCCAGATGCGCCTCCCGCGCCAACAACTCAGAAGAAAATGCTCCCGGAGGGAATGAATGAACTGGAAGCCGGAACTCGACGACCTCGCCCGGCGCGAAGCCTTCGCGCGGGAGATGGGGGGCGCTGACAAGGTCAAGCGACAGCATGACCAGGGCCGGCTCACGGTTCGTGAGCGTATCGACAGACTGATCGACGCGAAGAGTTTTCACGAGGTCGGCGCGGTCTCCGGCATCGGAGAATACGATGCGTCCGGTGAGTTGAAGCATCTTACGCCGGCGAATTGCGTATTCGGCCGCGGCAAGATCGACGGCCGGCCTGTTGTCGTGGTCGGTGACGATTTCACCGTGCGTGGCGGCTCTGCCGATGCGTCCATTTCTGCCAAGCCGCTGATGGCCGAGGAGATGGCTCACGAATTGCGGCTGCCGATCATTCGCGTGATCGAAGGCTCGGGCGGTGGCGGCTCGGTGAAAACAATCGAGACGCGCGGTGCAGCCAACCTGCCGGGCGGCATCGGCGGCACGCGTTCATACTGGTATACGCTCGCCAATATGGCGCAGGTGCCGGTGGTCGGATTGGGCCTCGGTTCGGTGGCTGGCCTTGGCGCCGCGCGCCTTGCCGCGAGCCACTATTCGGTGATGACCAAGAATTCGGCGATGTTCGTTGCCGGGCCGCCGGTGGTGGCGCGCCTGGGGCAGTCGCTGGACAAGAAAGAGCTCGGCGGCTCGGACATCCAGACACGTGCCGGCGGTGTCGATCATGCGGTCGAGACCGAGGAAGAGGCGTTCGCCTGCGCGCGCCGCTTTCTGTCATATCTGCCGTCCTCGGTTTACGGGCTGCCGCCGACGATTGATTGTCATGACGACCCCGAACGAGCGGAAGAGTCGCTTTTGAAGGCCGTGCCGCGCAATCGCCGGCAGGTCTACAAGATGCGGCCGATCATTGACGCTGTGTTCGACAAGGGCTCGTTCTTCGAGATGTCGGCCAATTTTGGCCGGCCGATCATCACGGGCTTTGCGCGCCTGGAAGGTCGCGCGGTGCTCGTGCTTGCGAGCGATCCGTTTCACTATGGCGGATCATGGACCGCGGAAGCGTGCCAGAAAGTGGTCCGCTTCGTCGATCTTGCCGAGACATTCCATCTGCCCGTTGTTTATCTGATGGATTGCCCGGGCTTCATGATCGGGCTCGACGCGGAGAAGGCTGCGACCATCCGCCACGGTGTGCGTGCCATGGCGGCTGTCAATCAGACGACGGTGCCGTGGTGCACGATCATCATCCGCAACGCGTTCGGCGTCGCCGGCGTGGTGCATCAGCCGGCCAACCGGTTCTCGATGCGTTACGCATGGCCCTCGGCCTATTGGGGGTCGCTGCCGCTGGAAGGCGGCATCGAGGCTGCGTATCGGGCGGAGATCGAAGCGGCGGAGGATCCCAAGGCCAAGCAGCAGGAAATCGAGGACCGCCTCAACAAACTGCGTTCGCCGTTCCGTTCGGCTGAAAAGTTCTGGGTCGAGGAAGTCATCAACCCGATGAAGACACGTTCGCTGCTGTGTGAGTTTGCGCGTCTTGCTGAACCGCTCCGAACGGCTGGTCCGTCGCGGCTGGCGATGCGGCCGTAAGCTGCGGCCTAAATTCGCCGCAGCACGATCGTGGCGTTTACGCCGCCAAAGCCGAAGCCGTTCGACATCGCGTGCTCGATGGCCATCGGCCGTGCCTTGCCGCGGATCAGGTCGATGCCCTCGGCAGAGGGATCGGGATGTTCGAGATTGAGCGTGGCCGGAGCGATCTGGTCACGCAGTGCGAGGATCGCGTAGACCGCCTCAAGCCCCCCGGCTGCACCGAGCAGGTGGCCCGTGGCGGATTTGGTCGAACTGACAGCGACCCCGCCAGTCGTGCCGAAGATGGTTTTGATGGCTTCGAGTTCGCCATGATCGCCGACCGGCGTTGATGTTGCGTGAGCGTTGAGATGCTGGACGTCACCCGGCGCGATATTGGCTTGCGCCAGCGCGATCTCCATGGCGCGCTTGGCGCCGTCGCCATCCTCGCGACCGGCGGTCATGTGGAACGCATCGGACGTGGTGCCATAGCCGATCAGTTCGGCGATCGGCTTGGCGCCACGTGCCAGAGCATGGTCGAGTTCTTCGAGCACCACGACTCCGGCGCCTTCGCCCATGACAAAGCCGTCGCGGTCGCGATCGAACGGACGCGAGGCGCGTTCCGGATTGGCAACGAAGTCGGTGGAGAGCGCGCGAGCGGCGGCGAATCCGCCGAGGCTCACGCGGTCGATGCACGCTTCAGCCCCGCCGGCGATGGCGACATCCGCCTCGCCGGAGCGAATGAGACGGGCCGCGTCGCCGATGGCTTGGACGCCCGCCGCACAAGCTGTGACCGGCGCGCCGAGCGCGCCCTCGAAGCCGTAACGGATCGAGATGTGGCCGGCGGCGAGATTGACCAGGAATGAGGGCACGGTGAACGGCGACAGCCGACGAATGCCTTTTGTATCGGTAGTACGGACTGCATCGGCAATCGCCGGAAAGCCGCCGATACCGGAGGCGATGATCGTGGCCGTGCGCTGGCGTTCTCGTGCGTTCTCCGGCGTCCAGCCTGCCTGCGCGATGGCCTCATCGGCGGCCATCAGCGCAAACAGGATGAAGCGATCCATCTTCTTCTGATCCTTGCGCGGCGCCGCCTTGTCAGGATCGAAACCGCCTTCCGGATCGTCCGCAATGTCGGGCACCTGGCCGCCGACCTTGGCGGCGAGATCAGTGGTCATGGCTTCCGGTAACAGGCGGATACCGGATTGACCGGCGAGTAGCCGCGACCAGTTGATCTCGACGCCGCAACCGAGCGGCGATACCGCTCCCATCCCCGTAATTACAACGCGGCGCATAATGCATTCCCGTTCTGATATGAGTGCCGAGCAGCCTGAATCCTGCGGGGATCAGGCGGTCGCGACCTTCTTGTCCCTTGAAATCCCCAGCACGATCAGCGCTGCAACAATACATAGCGCACCTGCCGCAAAAAAGGCAGGCAGATAGCTGAGCAGGACCGTGCGCGACAGGCCAGCGCCGAATGCCGCCGTTGCTGCGCCCAACTGATGGCCGGCGAAGATCCAGCCGAATACCAGACCCGCGCGTTCAGGTCCAAACTTCGACGCCGTAAGCCGCACGGTCGGCGGCACCGTGGCAATCCAGTCCAGGCCATAGAACAGCGCAAACAGCGACAGGCCATAGAACGAGAAGTCGGTAAATGGGAGCGCCACCAGCGAGAGGCCGCGCAGGCCATAATACCAGAACAGCAGGTAACGGTTGTCGTAGCGATCGGAGAGCCAGCCCGACGCGATGGTGCCGACGAAATCGAACACTCCCATCGCTGCAAGCAGCCCGGCTGCCTGAATCTGCGGAATGCCGAAGTCGAGGCACATCGGGATCAGGTGAACCTGCACCAGCCCGTTTGTGCTGGCACCGCAGATGAAGAAAGTCGCGAACAGGATCCAGAACACCTTGGTCTTGGCGGCATCGCGCAGCGCGCCAAGGGCGGCGGCCATGATCGGCGAGTTGTTCGGTGCCGGAGCGACCGGCGGTTCGGTGCTGGTGTCGCCATAGGGGCGAATACCAATGTCGCTTGGACGATCGCGCATCACCAGCAGCACGCCGAGAGCGGCTACGGCCAGCATCACGCACATCAGCGCCAGTGCCCAGCGCCAGTTGCTGTGCTCGGTGATGCTGGCGAGGATCGGCAGGAAGATTAGCTGGCCAGTCGCAGCGCTCGCTGTGAGGATGCCAACGACGAGACCACGGCGTGCGTTAAACCAGCGCGCAGCGACCGTGGCGCCGAGGACCAGCGCAGTCATGCCAGTGCCGATTCCGACTGCGACGCCCCAAAGCGCCATCAGTTGCCAGACTTGCGTCATCCCGAGGGACAGTATGAGGCTGGCAGCGACGACGAGCAGGGCCATGAGTGTGACGTTGCGCAGACCGTAGCGGTTCATCAGCGCTGCAGCGAAGGGCGCCATCAAGCCGAACAATACAAAGCGGATCGACATGGCCGAGGAAATCTCGGCGGTGCTCCAGCCGAATTCCTTCTGCAACGGCACGATGAACACGCCGGGCGCACCCACCGCGGCGGCGCTGACCAGCGCTGTTACGAAGGTTACGGCGATCATCGCCCATCCGTAATGGATATTGCGGCGAGCAAGGGCAGCGGAGAGCCATCCGGAAATCATCGGGTTGCCTGCAATCAATGAGAATAGGCGTCGCGGCGACCATCGCCGCGACGATCATATCTGGGAAAAGCGGCTCAGCGAACGATGCGTTCGATGGCAATGGCGGTCGCTTCACCGCCGCCGATGCATAGCGCTGCGACGCCGCGTTGCAGGCCTCTGGCTTCCAGCGCGTGCAGCAGCGTCACAATCAGTCGCGCGCCGGTCGCGCCAATGGGATGGCCGAGCGCGCAGGCACCGCCATTGACGTTAAGCTTGTCGCGGGGGATTCCAAGATCGCGTTGCGCGGCCATCGGCACCACTGCGAAGGCTTCGTTGATCTCGAACAGATCGACATCGTCCACGCTCCAGCCGACTTTATCGAGCAGCTTGCGGATCGCCGGGATTGGCGCGGTGGTGAACCATTGCGGCTCCTGGCTATGCGTCGCATGACCATGGATCACGGCCAGCGCGGGCAGGCCCTCGCGATCCACGAGGGAGCGTTTGGTCAGCACGAGGGCAGCAGCGCCATCGGCATTGGCGGACGAAGCAGCGGGCGTGATGGTGCCGTTGCTGCGGAAGGCCGGTTTGAGGTTCGGGATCTTGGCGGGATCAACCTTCAGCGGATGTTCGTCATTGGCGATCTCGCGTGCCCCGGCCTTCTCGACAATGCTCAGTGGTGTGATCTCGGCCCTGAATGCGCCGCTCTCCACCGCATTACGTGCACGCGTCAGCGTTTCGATCGCATAGGCGTCCTGATCCCCACGCGTGAACTGATAGGCCTCCGCAGTGGCCTCGCCGAAATCACCCATGGAACGACCGACTTCATAGGCATCCTCCAGACCGTCCATCAGCATGTGATCGATGATGCGATCATGGCCGACTCGGTAACCGCCACGCGCCTTCTGCAGCAGATAGGGCGCGTTGGTCATGCTCTCCATGCCGCCGGAGACGACGATTTCCGCAGAACCGGCACGGATGATGTCGTGGGCGAGCATGGTCGCCTTCATACCGGAGCCGCAGACCTTGTTGATCGTCGTGGCGCCGGTGGCATCCGGCAGCTTGGCACCGCGGGCGGCCTGGCGGGCCGGGGCCTGGCCCTGGCCCGCGGGAAGTACGCAGCCCATGAAGACTTCGTCGATGCGCTCGGACGTCAGTTTCGCGCGTGCCACGGCGGCACCGATAACGTGGCTGCCGAGCTTGTGGCCGGAGAAGGACGACAGTTCGCCCTGGAAGCGGCCGAGCGGGGTGCGGGTGGCCGAGACGATGACGACCGGATCTGAAGCTGCGGACATGATGGAGGCTCCTTCGGGCAAGCGCGGATCATTTGAATGACACTCATCATATGATGCGCTGCAAGATACGCAATGCCGGCTCCTGCAAAATTCTCGTGAGGTAAAGCTGCTAGCGTTTGCGGTTGATGAAACCCTGCATCAGTCGCCGTGGCTCGCCGGTCAGATAGGCCTCGCCGAACACGCCGACGCTGAGATTGACGGATTCTTTCAGCGGCAGTTCTTCCCACTGTTTCAGCAGGGCTTTTTGCGACCGCATGGCCTCAGGACCACACTCCAGTATGGCCTCGATGGTCTTCTCGACTTCCGCATCGAGTGCGCCTTCGGCGGCGACGACATCCACCAGACCCCAGTTCAGGGCTGTCGGTGCATCGATGGTGGCGGCGGTCATGATCAGCCAGCGGGCACGCCCCCAACCGATCAGGCGCGGCAGCAGGGCGGCGTGGATGACCGAAGGGATTCCGACCCGAACTTCGGGCATGGCATATTTCGAGTCATGCGCCGCGATGCGGAAATCGCAGGCGGCAGCGAACTCCAGGCCACCGCCCAGGCACCAGCCGGGGATGCGGGCGATCACAGGTGCGGGAAAAGCGCGGGCGGCTTCGCAGAGATCGCGCAAGCCGGAAATGAACTTTTCCGCGGAGGCCTGATCCAGCGTTGCCATCTCCTTGATATCGGCGCCGCCGATCATGCTTTTCTCGCTCTGGCCGGCGATGACAAGCGCGCGAATGGCGCGTTCCGTGGCCAATACCTCGATGCCCTCGCGAACGCCCTTGATTGCGGCTGAATTGAGAATATTGAGTGGGCCGGCATTGCAGATCGTCAGCCGAACTATACCTCGCGGGTCACGTTCGACGCCGCAGTGGGGATTGAGCATATGCATGAAATCGTCTCGTCCCTTGGCATTCCTTGGGCCGGCGCGGATCACCGGTCTTGTCGTACCAGTTCCGCGGCAAACTGCGTTGTTGTCAAGGCCTGCGGCCAAGCGCGTTGCGTGCATGGAGCGGTGTGGGTAATATGATCGACATCATCTATTTGTCTTGAATGGACTGCCGATGCGCTATTCCAAGGAACACAAGCTCGAGACGCATGCGCGGATCGTGAAGAAGGCTTCGGTGCGTCTGCGCGAAAAGGGCGCGCATGGCATCGGCGTCGCCGACCTTATGAAGGACGCGGGTCTCACCCATGGCGGCTTCTACGCGCATTTCGATTCGCGCGAGGCGCTGGTGATCGAAGCCTTTGGCTATGCGATGGACCGCTCGACCGATCGCTGGCGTCAATTGGCCGGGCAGGCGCCGCCGGATCAGCGGCTGGCAACGATCGTTGATGCCTATCTGTCGCCGCAGCATCGCGACAATCCAGGCCACGGTTGCGCCGTCCCGGCGCTCGGCGCGGAGATCGCTCGCGAAAGCCCGAAGACCCGCAAGGCCTTTGCCGCCAAGCTCGATAAGATGATCGAGATGATGTCCGAGCAATTTCACGGCGGACCGAGCAAATCGGCGCGGAAACAGGCGATGGCGGCGCTCGCTACCATGATGGGCACCATCGTGCTGGCCCGTGTCGCCGGCAACGGTGAGTTGTCCGAAGAACTCCTGAGCGCAGGCCGCGAGGCCGTTCTGGAACGTGCTGCATCGCCGAAGCCTGTGGCGTCCAAAGCCTCGGCACCAAAGGCGGCAGCGAGAAAGCCGGCCGCGAAAAAGGCTGCGACCAAAGTTGCCTCTTCCGCCAAAAGCTGACGGCTGAGGCGCCGCCGGCGACATTGTCGCTCCGGTGACATTTCGACGGGCGGCGAGCCTGCAATTTCGCAAATCGGCCGCGCGCGCAAGGCCTTTCCAAACGCTGAAAAGCCTGATCAACATCGGGCCAAATTTAGCTCCCGGGAGGAACGCATGCGCACGATTGGACATTTTATCGGCGGCCGTGAGGTCGAGGGCAAATCCGGACGTTTTGCGGATGTCTTCGAGCCGATGACCGGCGAAGTTCAGGCCAGGGTTGCGCTGGCCAGCAAGGCCGAGATGCGTGCCGCGGTTCTCAATGCTGCCGAGGCGCAAGTCGCATGGGGCAACACCAACCCGCAGCGTCGCGCCCGCGTGTTGATGAAGTTCCTCGAACTTGCCAATCGCGATTACGACAAGCTGGCCGATTGCCTGGCGCGCGAGCATGGCAAGACCGTGCCGGACGCCAAGGGCGACATTCAGCGCGGCCTCGAAGTGATCGAATTCGCCTGCGGCATTCCGCATTTGATGAAGGGCGAATATACCGAAGGTGCAGGCCCCGGCATCGATATCTACTCAATGCGCCAGGCGCTCGGCGTCGTCGCCGGCATTACGCCGTTCAACTTCCCGGCGATGATCCCGATGTGGAAGTTCGGCCCGGCGATCGCCTGCGGCAACGCCTTCATCCTCAAGCCGTCCGAGCGCGACCCCGGCGTTCCGATGATGCTCGCTGCACTGATGATCGAGGCCGGCCTGCCGCCGGGTATCCTGAACGTCGTCAATGGCGACAAGGAAGCCGTCGATGCGATCCTCGACGATGAAGACATCAAGGCCGTCGGTTTCGTCGGCTCGTCACCGATCGCCCAGTACATCTATGAGCGCGCAGCCGCGACCGGCAAGCGTGCGCAGTGCTTCGGCGGCGCCAAGAACCACGCCATCATCATGCCCGATGCGGATATGGACCAGACCGTCGATGCGCTGATCGGCGCCGGCTACGGCTCAGCCGGCGAGCGCTGC
Source organism: Tardiphaga sp. (assembly GCF_041424195.1). Classification (NCBI taxonomy): domain Bacteria; kingdom Pseudomonadati; phylum Pseudomonadota; class Alphaproteobacteria; order Hyphomicrobiales; family Nitrobacteraceae; genus Tardiphaga; species Tardiphaga sp. Next base: position 18,312 of record NZ_JBGMOE010000211.1, read on the forward strand.
ATGGCGATCTCGGTGGCTGTGCCTGTCGGCAAGACCACGGCCGACCGTCTGATGGAAAAGCTGATCCCGCGCGTCGAGAGCCTGAAGATCGGCACTTCCGTCGATCCGTCGGCCGACTTCGGTCCGCTCGTGACCAAGGAAGCCGTCGACCGCGTCAAGAACTATGTCGATATCGGCATCAAGGAAGGAGCAACGCTGGCCGTCGATGGCCGTGGCTTCAAGATGCAGGGCTACGAGAACGGCTTCTACATGGGGGGCTGTCTGTTCGACAACGTCACCAAGGACATGCGCATCTATAAGGAAGAGATCTTCGGGCCTGTGCTCTCGGTGGTGCGTGCCCATGATTACGAGGAAGCCCTCGCGCTGCCGTCAGATCATGATTACGGCAACGGTGTTGCGATCTTCACCCGCGATGGCGATGCAGCCCGCGACTTCGCTGCCAAGGTCAATGTCGGCATGGTCGGCATCAACGTGCCCATCCCGGTGCCGATCGCCTATTACACCTTCGGTGGCTGGAAGAAGTCCGGCTTCGGCGATCTCAACCAGCATGGCCCGGATTCGATCCGCTTCTACACCAAGACCAAGACGGTCACCGCGCGCTGGCCATCGGGTGTCAAGGAAGGCGCAGAGTTCTCGATTCCGTTGATGAAGTAAGAACACGCAAGCGGCCCGGCGCTCCCAAAGGTGGGGCACCGGGCCGTTTTATTCCCGGCTGATCAACAACAAGAAGGGCGTGATGCAATTCGCTCTCGATGAGGAACAGACCGCTATTCGCGACATGGCGCGCGAATTCGCTGCGGAAAAGATCGCTCCCTTTGCGCTCAAATGGGACGAGGAGAAGCATTTCCCCAAAGAGGTGATGCGCGAGGCCGCGCTGCTTGGCATGGGCGGCATCTACATCCGTGACGATGTAGGCGGCTCAGCACTGACGCGTTTCGACGCTGCGCTGATTTTCGAGGCGCTGGCGACGGGCTGCCCGACCACCTCAGCCTTCATATCGATCCACAACATGGCGTCGTGGATGATTGATTCATATGGCAGCGAAGCGCAGCGCCGGAAGTGGCTGCCGCGACTTTGCACCATGGAGCTGCTGGCGAGCTATTGCCTGACTGAGCCCGGCTCTGGATCCGACGCGGCGGCGCTGCGCACCCGCGCGGTCGTCGATGGCGATCATTACGTCCTCAATGGCCAGAAACAGTTTATCTCCGGCGCTGGCGATACCGACGTCTATGTTGTGATGGTACGCACCGGTGGTGAGGGAGCGGGAGGCGTCTCAACCATCGTGGTGGAAGCCGGCACGCCCGGTCTGTCGTTCGGCAATAACGAACGCAAGATGGGCTGGAACGCGCAGTCGACACGCGCGGTAATCTTCGAAAATTGCCGCGTACCGATCGCCAACCGGCTCGGTGACGAAGGCATCGGCTTCAAGATTGCCATGGCTGGCCTCGATGGTGGTCGTCTCAACATCGCCGCGTGCTCGCTTGGCGGGGCGCAGTCGGCGCTGGACAAGTCGCTGAGCTACATGAAGGAGCGCAGGGCGTTCGGTAAGCGGCTCGACGAGTTTCAGGCGCTGCAGTTTCGTGTTGCGGACATGGCGACCGAACTGGAAGCGGCGCGCACTTTCTTGTGGCGCGCCGCCGCAGCGCTCGATCGCAAGGATGCTGATGCCGGCATGCTCTGTGCGATGGCCAAGCGGTTCGGCACCGATATTGGTTTCGAGGTCGCCAACGAGGCGCTGCAGCTGCATGGCGGCTATGGTTATCTCGCCGAATACGGCGTCGAGAAGATCGTGCGTGATTTGCGGGTGCACCAGATCCTCGAAGGCACTAATGAAATCATGCGGCTGATCGTGTCGCGCAAATTGATCGAGGGCGCGCGATGAGTTCGGACGTAGCGACCGAGCCCGGCGACCTGATTGTCGCACGAGAAGGGGCGGCCGGTGTGATCCGCCTGAACCGGCCGAAGGCGCTGAATGCGCTGACGCTGGAGATGACCCGCGAAATCGCTACGGCGCTCGATGGCTTCGAAGCCGATCCAAAAGTTGCTCTCATCATTCTCGAAGGCGCAGGCGAGCGCGGGCTGTGCGCCGGCGGCGATATTCGCGGTCTTTATGAGAGCGCCAAGGCTAAGGGCGATCTCGGCAAGATCTTCTGGCGCGAGGAATATATCGTCAACGCACGCATCGCGAAGTTTCCGAAGCCCTATGTGGCCTATATGGATGGCTTCGTGATGGGTGGGGGCGTCGGGCTGGCCGGCCATGCAAGCCACCGTATCGTCACCGAGAAGACCAAGGTTGCGATGCCTGAGGTGGGCCTCGGCTTCTTCCCGGATGTCGGCGGCACCTGGCTGCTGTCGCGCGCGCCCGGTGAACTCGGCACCTATTTTGGGCTGACCGGGCTGACCATGAACGGGCCCGATGCAGTGGCATCGCAACTGGCGGATATCGCGATCGCGACCGCCGACTGGCCGGAGTTGCGCAAGGCACTGACGACAGTTTCGGCGGGGGCAAAGGCATCGTCGGTGATGGCAACGATCGAGCGCTTTGCCGCGGCCGACGACATCGGTCCGGTGACCCGGCAGCGCGACCTGATCGATCGTACTTTCGGCCATGACAGCGTCGAAGAGATCGTAGCTGCGCTTGAGCAGGATGGCTCGAAGTTTGCGCTGGCGACGCTCAAGGCCATGTCCGACAAATCACCGCGGGGGCTCAAGGTTACCTTGAAGCTGCTGCGGCTCGCGCGTTCGTCGAAGTCGCTCGAGGAATGTCTGTCACGCGAATATCTCGCGGCGCTCGAAGTGTTCGATAGCGCGGATTTCGTCGAGGGCGTGCGTGCGGCGATCATCGACAAGGACCGCAATCCGACGTGGCAGCCACCGGATCTCAAGGGTGTGACGCCGGAGATTGTCGCGCGTTATCTGGCACCGCGGGACGTCGCACTCACATTCTGAACGAAAGTCGGATTTTATCGTTTCCATCAGGCTTTAAGAACAACAAAACCATCACGAGGGCAGGACATGACCAGCATTGCATTCATCGGTCTCGGCAATATGGGTGGCCCGATGGCCGCCAATCTGGTCAAGGCAGGCCACAAGGTGACCGGCTTCGATCTCGTCCAGGCGTCGCGCGATCAGGCGAAGGCCGATGGCGTGACCATCGCTGACAAGGCAGTCGATGCCGTGAAGGGTGCCGAGGTCATCATCACCATGTTGCCGGCCGGCAAACACGTGGTGTCGGTCTGGAGCGAGGTCATTCCCGTGGCTGCCAAGGGCACGCTGATGATCGATTGCTCGACCATCGATGTGGAGAGCGCACGCAAGGCGCATGAACTGGCGGCTGCGCATAAGCTGCCATCGGTCGATGCGCCGGTCTCGGGCGGCACCGGTGGCGCCAAGGGCGCGACGCTGACCTTCATGGCCGGCGGCGACGCCAAGGCCTTTGCATCGGCCAAGCCGGTCCTCGAAGCCATGGGCAAGAAGATCGTCCATTGCGGCGATGCCGGTGCGGGGCAGGCGGCGAAGATCTGCAACAACATGATCCTCGGCATTTCCATGATCGGCGTCAGCGAAGCCTTCGTGCTCGCCGAGAAGCTGGGTCTGTCGCATCAGGCGCTTTTCGATGTGGCATCGACCTCGTCGGGCCAATGCTGGTCGCTGACGACCTATTGCCCGGTGCCCGGACCTGTGCCGACATCGCCAGCCAATAATGAATACAAGCCCGGCTTTGCTGCGGCGTTGATGCTCAAGGATCTCAGACTCTCGCAGGAGGCTGCCAAGGCCGCCGGGGCCAAGACGCCGCTCGGCGCCCATGCCGAGAGCATCTATGAGACCTATGAGAAGGAAGGTCACGGCGGTGATGACTTCTCCGGGATCATCCATCATTTGCGGCATCTGATGCCGAAATAGCGGAGAGCGTCGGCATGACCACGTTCAAGCAGGCCCGCGCCTTCCTCCTCGAACACCGCACCGACTACGACACCGCGGTTGCCGGCTTTCGCTGGCCCGATCCGGTCGACTTCAACTGGGCGCTCGACTGGTTCGATGCCGAACTCGCCCATGATCCCGTCAGCAAGGACCGGACCGCGCTCTGGATCGTCGATGCGGCCGCCAGCCGCGAGACGAAGCTGTCGTTCGAGACGCTGTCACGTCGCTCTAACCAGGTGGCGAACTTCCTGCGCGCGCAGGGATTGAAGCGCGGCGATCATCTGCTGCTGCTGCTCGGCAACGTGGTGCCGCTTTGGGAAACAATGCTCGCCGCGATCAAGCTCGGCGTCGTCATCATTCCCGCCACCACGCTGTTGACGCCCGACGAGTTGCAGGACCGCCTGGATCGCGGGCGTGCAAAATCCGTGGTGGCCTCGCAGGATCAGCTTGCGAAGTTTGCGAGTCTGCGCGGCGGTGGCGATCTGGTCCGTATTGTCGTTGGCGCCAAGCAGGACGGCTGGCTTGCTTTCGAAAGCGCCGCCGATTTCCCCCAAACTTTCACCCCGGATGGTCCGACCAAAGCCGACGATCCGATGCTGCTGTATTTTACCTCGGGCACCACGGCGAAGCCGAAGCTCGTGCGGCACAGCCAGCGCAGCTATCCCGTGGGCGGACTCTCGACCATGTTCTGGATCGGGCTGCAGCCGGGGGATATCCATCTCAACATCTCTTCGCCGGGCTGGGCCAAGCACGCCTGGAGCTGCTTCTTCGCGCCGTGGAATGCCGGCGCCACTGTGTTTGTCGTCAACCAGCCGCGCTTCGATGCCAAGGGTTTGCTTGCCACCATCGGCCGCTGTGGTGTGACCACGCTTTGCGCGCCGCCAACCGTGTGGCGGCTGTTCATTCAGGAGAAGCTGGCAACCTTCAAGGTCGCGTTGCGCGAAGTCTGCGGGGCCGGCGAGCCGCTCAATCCGGAAGTGATCGATCAGGTCAAGGGAGCCTGGGGCCTGACCATTCGCGATGGTTATGGCCAGACCGAGACAACGGCACTGGCTGGCAATTCGCCGGGCCAGATCGTCAAGGTCGGCTCCATGGGTCGTCCGCTGCCGGGCTACAAGGTCCGCGTTGTCGATGCCGACGGCAATCCGGCGAAGGAGGGCGAGGTCAGTCTCGTGCTCGGCGCCGATCGCCCGGCCGGGCTGATGCAGGGTTATCAGGCGGACGACGGCAGCGTCAGCGGTGCGAGCGGCGACGTCTATCGCAGCGGCGACGTCGTGTTCGTCGATGACGATGGCTATCTCACTTTCGTTGGACGTTCCGACGACGTGTTCAAATCATCGGACTATCGCATCAGCCCGTTCGAACTGGAGAGTATCCTGCTCGAACATGACGCCGTGGCCGAGGCGGCTATCGTGCCGAGCCCCGATCCGATCCGGCTCGCCATTCCGAAGGCCTATGTGCTGCTGGTCGGCGAAGCCAAGCCGTCGGCGGAAACGGCGCTGTCGATCTATCAGCATCTACATGTGCGTCTGGCGCCGTTCAAACGGATACGTCGGATCGAGTTCGTGACCGAGCTGCCGAAGACGATTTCGGGCAAGATTCGCCGGGTCCATCTGCGTCGGCTCGAACACGCCGACGATCGCAGCGATCCCCTCCGCGGTGTCGAGTTTCGCGAGGAGGATTTCCCCGAATTGCAGGCACTCCGGGCGACAGGATCGCAAGAGGGCGAGCGGTAAATTTGACGCGCTTTGCATGGCTGCAGCGCACAATTTCGCTTGGCTGCGACAGGCCTGCTGTGGAATGTGCACGCGCAAACAATGAGGATTGAATGAGCGCGATGATTGAACGTGACGCCTATATCGCAATGGTGGGCAAGGAAGTCGGCGTGTCGCCCTGGCATGTCATGGACCAGAAGCGCATCGATGCGTTTGCTGCGGCGACGGAGGATTTTCAGTTCATCCATGTCGATCCCGCGCGTGCGCGCGAAACGCCGTTCGGCTCGACCATTGCACATGGCTTTCTGACCATGTCGATGCTTTCGGTGTTCTCCTATGAGGCGCTGCCGCAGCTCGCCGATGTTGCCATGGGCGTCAATTACGGCACCGACAAGATCCGCTTCGTGTCGCCGGTCAAGGCGGGATCGCGCATCCGCGGTCGCTTCACGCTGACGGAGGCAACACTGCGCAAGCCCAAGGAATTGTTCACGCGCACCAGCGTGAGTGTCGAGATCGAAGGCGAGGACAAGCCGGCGCTGGTCGCCGACTGGCTCGGCCTTGTCTATTTCAATTGAGGAGAGTTCCAAATGACCATTCGATTTGACGGCCGCGTCGCCATCGTCACCGGCGCCGGCAATGGACTGGGCCGCGCCCATGCGCTGGGCCTTGCAAAGCTCGGCGCCAAGGTCGTCGTCAATGATTTCGGCGGCGCGCGCGATGGCACCGGCGGCTCGATGACTGCAGCGGAAACCGTGGTCGAGGAAATCCGCGCAGCCGGCGGCACGGCGATGGCCGATGGCGCTGACGTTTCCAACTTCGAGCAGGTCAGCGCGATGGTCGAGAAAGCGACCAAGGATTGGGGCAGCGTCGATCTGATGTGCGCCAATGCGGGCATCCTGCGCGATAAATCCTTCGCCAAGATGGAGCTCGCCGACTTCGCCAAAGTGCTGGACGTGCATCTCACCGGCACGTTCTATTGCTGTAAGGCGGTCTGGGAAGGCATGCGCGCGCGCAATTACGGGCGCATCGTGCTCACGACCTCGTCGTCCGGCCTCTATGGCAATTTCGGTCAGGCCAATTACGGCGCGGCCAAAACAGGAATGGTCGGATTGATGAATGTGCTCGCCGAGGAAGGCCGCAAGACCGACATCCGCGTCAATATCGTTTCACCGACGGCGGCGACGCGGATGACCGAGGAGCTGCTGCCGGCGCAGGCGCTGCAGTTGATGAAGCCGGAAGCGATCACGCCTGCGGTGGAATATCTGCTGAGCGAGAATGCGCCGACCAAAACCATCATGGGCGCCGGCGCAGGCTCCTTTGCGGTCATCAAGATTCTCGAAAGCGAAGGCGTCAATTTCGCCGAAGCTGACTGGAGCCCGGACACGATTGCCGCGCATTTCGCGGAGATCAGTGATATGTCCAAGGCCCGGGCGCTGGAAGGCGCTTTCCACCAGACCCAGAAGTATGTCGAGCAGGCCGCCACCCGATTGGGCGTGAAGGCCTGATCGCCGGCTTCACCACCGCGTGTGACCGTGACTGAGCCTGTGAAGAACCAAGTTGCGGTGATCGGCGCGGGTCCAGCAGGGCTGATGGCGGCCGAGGTTCTGAGCCGTGGCGGCGCTGCCGTTACGGTCTATGACGCGATGCCGTCGGCTGGCCGCAAGTTCCTGATGGCCGGACGCGGCGGCCTCAATCTTACCCATAGCGAGCCGCTGCCTCAGTTTCTGAGGCGCTATGGCGCCGCAGAAGCGCGGCTTGCGCCGTCGGTCACGGCTTTCACGCCAACGGCCTTGCGCGATTGGAGCGAAGCGCTGGGGCAACCGACTTTTGTCGGCTCCAGCGGCCGGGTATTTCCGCAGGCGTTCAAGGCGTCACCACTGCTGCGGGCATGGCTGCGGCGGCTGGATGACAACGGTGTTCGGTTCGCATTCCGGCATCGCTGGACCGGATGGGACGGTGAGGAGCGTCTGACGTTTCAGACTCCAAACGGCTCGCAGTCCATTGCCTGCAAGGGCGCTGTGCTCGCACTCGGTGGTGCAAGCTGGCCGCGGCTGGGATCTGACGGCGCGTGGGTCGATCTGCTGACTGCAAGGGGCATCAGCGTCGCACCGCTGCGTCCGGCGAATTCCGGCTTTGCGGTCGCGTGGTCGGAGATATTCAAGGACCGTTTCGAGGGCCAGCCGCTGAAGGGCATTGCGCTGTCGTTCGGTGCACACAGCGTGCGCGGCGAGGCGATGGTCACGCGTGGCGGTATCGAAGGTGGTGGCATCTACGCGCTGTCGTCCGAGTTGCGCGAGGCGGTCATCGCGGATGGCAAGGCGATGTTGAAGGTCGCGCTGCGACCGGATCTTGGCGTCGAGGAACTGACGACCAAGCTTGCGGCATCACGCGGCAAGCAGTCGTTCTCGAACTTCCTGCGCAAGGCAATCCACCTGTCTCCCGTGGCGATTGGGCTGCTGCAGGAAGTCGCTGTCGCAGAGGGCATTCAGCTGGCGTCTTTGTCGCCGGAGAAGCTGGCCGCTTTGATCAATGCCGTGCCGGTCACGCTCAGTGGCGTCGCGCCGATCGCCCGCGCGATCTCGACGGCGGGTGGCGTCACCTTCGGCGAGCTTGATGACGCCTTCATGCTGAAGCGTATGCCGGGGACATTCGTTGCTGGCGAGATGCTCGACTGGGAAGCGCCGACCGGCGGCTATCTGCTGCAGGCGTCGTTTGCGACAGGGGTTGCAGCGGGCGAGGGCGCGTTGCGGTGGCTGGCTTTTTCGCCCCGATAGAACGCCGACCTCATGGTGAGGAGCGCGCTCTTGCGCGCGTCTCGAACCATGAATGTGTGTCCATCCTTCGAGACGGCGCCAAGCGGCGCCTCCTCAGGATGAGGTCCGAGTGTAAGCGCTGTCGCGTTACCGCAGCTTCCCCCGCGCCGCTACTGGCAGCGTGCCGATGATCTCGTCACCGCGCACCATCACCACTTCATCGAACATGTTGACGACGACGCAGACATGGTTCGGCACGATGCGGACGACGTCGCCGACATTGGGGCGCGTATTGCTGCGCCCGAGGTCGAGGAAGCCGTGCTCCTCGGCGAAGCGGGCGATCTTGGCTTCGGGATGTTCGAGGATCAGGCCGTAGCCATCGAGGCCACCGGTATCGGGCGTCAGGGTTTTTGATCCGGCATCGAGGATGCCGCGTTCCGGGCCGGCGCGGCTGACCACGGTCGAATAGACATTGAGCGCGCAGTCGTCCCAGGTGGCAGAGCCGGCGGCGACCTGCATGCGGTCGTTGTAGATATACGTGCCAAAGCGATGTTCAGTGGCGCCCTTGAGCGAGCCGACATTCTTCAGGTTTGGTGTGCCGCCCGTCGAGACGATCGTCGGCTCCAGACCGAGCGCGCGAACGCCGGCCAGCGCTTCGTCGAAGAACTTCTGTGCGTCGGGCCAGCCGGTTTCAGTCGGGTAGAGCATGAAGCCGGCAAAGGTCAGGCCCTTCGAGGCGGCGATCTCCCTGGCGAGCGCAATCGCCTCTGCCGGCGTCTCGACGCCGGCGCGCTTGCGGCCGGTGTCGCATTCGACGACGACGTTGACGTTGCGACCCGAAATCGCGGCGGCTTTCGGCAGGTCGCCGATGACGACGGAGTTATCGGCGGCCACGGTGACATTTGCCTTTGCCTGCAACGCGCCGAGTCGCGCCATCTTCTCGTCGCCGAGCAGGTTGTAGCTGATCAGGATGTCGTCGATGCCGGCATCGGCCATGATCTCGGCTTCGCCCAGCTTCTGGCAGGTGATGCCACGGGCACCGGCCTCGATCTGCATCTTCGCGATCACAGGGCTCTTGTGCGTCTTGATATGCGGCCGGTTGGCAACGCCGGCGGCATCGCAGACCGCCTGGATGCGCGCGATGTTGCGCTCCACGCGGTCCATGTCGATGACGAGAGCGGGCGTGCCGTAGTCGCGGGCAATCCTGGCGGCGAGCGTGGTGGTCATATTGTTATTCTCCTGCGCGTGTTCGGATCGCAAAACCGGTGCCCGCTTTTGCGGAACACGCGCTCACGCGTTCTCGATTTCTTCGCGGAGCATTTCCAGCTCCAGCCATTGCTCTTCCGATTCCTGCAATTCCTTCTGCGCCTTTGAGAGCGCAGCGGTCGCGGTGTCGAACTTCTTGCGATCCTTCTTGTAGAGATTGGGATCGTCCAGATGGCGCTGTTGCTTGGCGATTTCTGAGCGCAGGTTGTCCATCGTCTTCGGCAGGGTATCCAGCGCGTGCTTGTCCTTGAAGTTCAGCTTGCGCTTGGCGGCGGGCTTGGATGAGTCCGACTTGCCGTTGCTCTTGCTGCTGGCTTCAATACTCGCCGTCTTGGCTTCGCGCTTCAGATCGGCGCCGCGCTGCGCGAGCATGTCGGTGTAGCCGCCGGCATATTCCATCCACTTGCCGTCGCCTTCCGGCACGATCACCGACGTGACGACGCGATCGAGGAAGTCGCGGTCATGGCTGATCAGGATCACGGTGCCCGGATAGTCGCTGAGCATTTCCTCGAGCACGTCGAGGGTTTCGAGATCGAGGTCGTTGGTCGGTTCGTCCAGCACCAGCACGTTGGACGGCTTGGCCAGCGCCCGCGCCAGCATCAGGCGCCCGCGCTCGCCGCCGGACAGCACTTCGAGCGGCGTGCGCATCTGCTCCTGACCGAACAGGAAGTCCTTCATGTAGCCGACCACATGCTTGGGCTGGCCGTTGACCATCACGTGGTCGCCGCGGCCACCCGTCAGTGCTTCCGCAAGCGTGGTCTTCGGGTTGAGGCTTTCGCGATGCTGGTCGAGCGTCGCCATCTCGATATTGGCGCCGAAGCGGACGGTGCCGGAATCCGGCGGCTCGGCGCCGGTCAGCATGTTGATCATCGTGGTCTTGCCGGCGCCGTTCGGGCCGACCACGCCGATGCGGTCGCCACGCTGCACGCGGATCGAGAAGTCGTCGACAATCTTGCGGTCACCGTAAGTGCGCGAGATGTTCTTGGCCTCGAAGATCAGCTTGCCGGACTTCTCGGCCTCGGCGGCGGCGAGCGACGCATTGCCGGTAGCGCCGCGATAGTCGCGGCGCTGCGCGCGCAGCTCATGCAGGCCGGCGAGGCGCTTGACGTTGCGCTTGCGGCGGCCGGAGACGCCGTGGCGCAGCCAGTGTTCTTCATTGACGATCTTGCGGTCGAGCTTGTGCTGGTCGCGCTCTTCCTCGGCGAGCACGTCGTCGCGCCACTCCTCGAACGCGCTGAAGCCCTTGTCGATCTGGCGGATCTGGCCGCGGTCGAGCCATGCGGTCGAACGCGACAGGTTGCTGAGGAAGCGGCGGTCATGGCTGATCAGCACCAGCGCACAGCGCCGGCTGGCGAGCTCGCCTTCGAGCCATTCGATGGTGGTGAGATCGAGATGGTTGGTCGGCTCGTCAAGTAGCAGGATGTCCGGCTCGGGCGCCAGCACGCGGGCGAGCGCCGTGCGGCGCGCTTCACCCCCGGAGAGAGTGTTGGGATCCTCGTGGCCGGTCAGGCCGAGCTGCTCGAGCAGATATTGCGCCTGATAGATGTTGTCGCCGTCATGCATGCCGGCCTCGACATAAGCGAGCGTCGTGGCAAAGCCGGAGAAGTCCGGCTCCTGCGGCAGATATTGAACGGTAGCGCCGGGCTGCACGAAACGGCTGCCCTTGTCGTTGTCGACAATGCCGGCGACGATCTTCAGCAGTGTCGATTTGCCGGAGCCGTTGCGGCCGATGAGACACACGCGCTCGCCTTGCGACACCGAGAGTTCGACGCCGTTGAGCAGCGGCGTGCCGCCGAAGGTCAGGAAGATGTCTTTGAGCTGGATAAGCGGAGGAGCCATAGAGTCAGTTCAACTTTGTTTCGGCGCGGGCGCAAAGGCCGGGTCGCGCTGGATGCGGCGGATGGTTTGATCCAAGGCCGACAGGAACGCCGAGCGGTCGCGCGGCGCGAATGATTTGGGACCACCGGTAACTTCGCCCGATGACCGCAGATCGGTCATCAGGTTACGTACCGCGAGCGTCATCCCGATGGATTGTTCTGTGAACGGCTTGCCGTTGGGCGCGATCACCGCGGCGCCCGCCTTGACGCAGCGGCTGGCCAGCGGAATGTCGGCCGTGATCACGATATCGCCCTTCTGGGCGCGTTCCGCAATCCAGTCGTCGGCGGCATCCATGCCCGATCCTGCGGCAATCCGCTCGATCATGGGATCGGTGGGCACCCGGATGAACTGGCCGGCCACCACGCTCACCGGCAGGCCGAAGCGGGCGGCGACGCGGTAAATCTCGTCTTTGACCGGGCAGGCGTCGGCGTCGATGTAGATTCGCATGCTCAAGGGATCGAAGGTTCCGGAAAAAGACAGTCATTTACGGGGTGGCGATGTGGCGCTGACGCAGGACAGTTCCTCCGTCCGTTGCCTTGCCTCGAACATGGTGACGGGTATCATCTCCCGCCAATGCGAACACTCAATTTCGCGCAGTTTTCGGGAGGAATCATGACAAGACGGCTCGAACCATACCGTGTCGAGGCTTTTAACACGGCCAAACAGTCCGAAAACAAGATGCATGACGATTCCGTCGCCCGAAAATTCGGCTTCAGCGGTGGTCTGGTGCCCGGCGTCGACGTGCTGGCCTATATGATCCACCCGCCGGTCGCGAAATGGGGCCGGGATTTCCTCGAACGCGGCCTGATCGAGGCCCGGTTCACCAAGCCGGTCTATGACGGCGAAACCGTCGAGGTGATCGCCGAGGAAGCGGGCGAGGGGCTCGCGCTGTCAGTCCAGGGCGGCGGTGAGATTCGCGCCACCGGAAACGCGTCGCTGACGGCCTTCCCGGTTGTACCGGGGCTGGAGGACTTTCCGGAAACGGCGGCTGTTTCGAAGCGGCTGCCGGTGGATGCCAATTCCTACGCGCTGGACAAATGGCTCGGGACCGCGCCGCGGGTCTGGCCCGAGGATGGACTTGCCGAATATCTGGGTGAGGTGCGCGAGGCGGATGCGATGTATCTGCGCGAGGGCATCGTGCATCCCGGCGTGCTGCAGCGGATCATGAACAAGGTGCTGGTGGACAATGCGCTGCTCGGGCCGTGGATTCACGTCGGCAGCAGGATGCAGTTACTGGCGACCGCGAATACCGACGATGAACTGATCGCGCGTGCGAAGGTGACCGCCAATTACGAGAAGAAGGGGCATCGCTTCGTCGAGCTCGATGCGCTCATCGTTGCCAATGGCACGACGCCCATCGCGCACTGCCAGCATATCGCGATCACTCAGCCGCGCGAGGTCGTGGCGGCGTGATGCTGTAGAGCAGCGGCGCGCTTCCTTTTCCTTCCCCACGCACTACGCTTGGGGGAGGGAGACTTCGCGCAGCGCCGCGTCGCTTCGGATTCAACTGTCAAACAGCCACCCCCCTCCAGACAACAACACCCTTCAGACATGCGTCATCGCCCCTGTTGTTTGCGGCGCGGGGGCGCCGTCGTCTCCTGCATTCCCGCCCCCTGGCGAGAGGGCGTGCGGAACGCCGGGTGCCCGATGCACC
>NZ_JBGMOE010000212.1:0-3473 GCF_041424195.1 Tardiphaga sp.
CCGTCCAATCTCCGCCAAGCATGCTCAAGCTTCACGATTTTTGCAACAGAGCCAGGCAGACCAGCCCGGCACTTCCCAAAAGCATAGATAGAAACGTCTTCATCCTCTTCCCCCATGGAATGCCGCTGCGGAATGTCCACTTCCGCCGGTCGTCACGAATATTTGCGCGGGCTTGCTTGCTCAGCTTGCCGCGGGCCGGGCCGGAGCCGCGGAATGGTCAAGTTGCTGGTGGATATGGCGCGCCGCCACGACTCCCTGTTCAATCGCGCCGTCGATGAAGCCGCGCCATCCACTGGCCCAGTCGGCATTGGCAAAATGCACGCGGCCCTGTGCGCCTTGAAGCGGTCCGAGGAACTTCGACATCTGGCCTGGGCGCGCGAAACACCAGACGCCTTGCGAATAGGGATCCGCGCCCCACTCATAACTATAGGACTCGACCACTTGGGCGCCTGGTACGAAGGCCTGGATGGCAGTCTGCACGGCGCTGGTGTCGTTGACGTCGAGCGTCTCCGCGCTCGGCCCGAAGCCTATCAAATGGGTTTGGCCGTCTTTGACACCCTCCCAGATGACGAAGTTGAGCGGGACATTGCCCGTGGGGGCCCACCCCGAAAACATGGGATAGGCCTTGTCGAGCAACACATGGACCTTGGTGCCGTTGCCCGAATGGGTTTGCCTTGATGCTTCCAGCTTCGGCGCTGACAAAGCGGGAATAAAGGCAATATCCTTGAGCACGTTCATCGGCACCGCAACGACAACGGCGTCCGCCGTCAGTCGGACGCCCTCCTCCGTCACGACTTCGACCTTGTCGCCAAGTTGCCTGACCGCCTTGACCGGCGTCGAGAGCCGTACGTCGGCAGCGGCCTCCGCCGCGATCGCATCCAGCAGAGAGCGCGTCCCGCCCTCGATCTTGTAGCGGGCGGTGGCATCATTCATGATCGTCGTGTTGTAGCTGCAGAGCGCGTACAGGCGCATCAGGTCGATCCACGCGCCATCCTTGGCCGGCGCCGAAGCGAAAAGCGTGCACCAAGTGTCGAGCAGGATTCTGATTTCCGGCGTCAGGTCGGTGGCGTCGAGTTTTTGCTGGATGGAATACGTATCGGCCTTCACCCATTTGTCGTCGGCAAATGGCTCGGCCGGACGCGGCATCGTCTCGTAGGCATTGCCGAAAAGGCGGGCGACTGACGCATCGAGATCGGCCCAGACCTTGGACGCCCTGGTCTCGTGTCGCCTGCCTTCATAATCAAGATAGACGATGTCCTCGGCAACGGCGCCCGGCGTCTCCTTCAGCTTCAAACCATAACGCTGCATTTCCGACCATACGTGCGGCTGCTGCCAATGGATCCAGGTGCCGCCCATATCGGTCGCTTCCCCGGCAAATTCGGCGGTGAAGGTGCGTCCGCCAAGCCGGTTACGCGCCTCGAGCAGCGTCACATCATAGCCGCGCTGGCCTAGCTCACGTGCGGCCGTTACACCGCAAAAGCCGCCACCGATGACAATAACTGAGGGCGCTGCACGCGCTGAGGTATCGCGGGCCGCCTTGCTCACAGCAGGCGACATGGGGACGGCCAACAGGAGCGACGCTCCGGCGGCGGTGAACAGCTCACGGCGCGACGCCTGCCGCCCCTTCGCCCCGTCGTCGGATATTGATGCGGCTACCGAACCGGATTGCGCGCTATTTCGATCGTCTGTCATGGCGCTTTTAACTCTTGGATTGAAGAAAGCAGATCAGGTCGGCCCGAGCCTGCGGATCGCGCAGACCCGAAAAAGCCATGCGCGTTCCCTTAGCATAGGCCTGCGGGCCGATCAGAAACTGGTCGAGGCTGGCCGGCGTCCAGACAATGTTGAGATCGCGGAGTGTCGGGGAGTATTTGAACCCCGGAGCGGCTCCCGAACGACGACCGACGACACCTGCTAGACTGGGGCCTGCGCCATGCTTCGGTCCGTCAACCGCGTGGCAGGCGACACATTTCTTGAAAACCACCGCACCATGAGCGGGCGCGCACGCAGCGCTGGCCATGGAGGGCCAAACCGCCAGCGCGCTTGCGAGTACGCCAATCAGCGGCTCCTTCAATCCAGCAGCAAAAGCAATGCCAGCCATGCGCTTCTCCAGATACGGTGATTCGGATTTACACCGTCATATGACGGTCATTTATACCGTCACATGACTGCCCGTCAATGCTCACAGAATACCCTTGCCGGAGTCTGGGCGGGCGCGGCCAGACTTGAGCGACGATCGAAAAGCACGCGGACTGCACAACCGGCTGGGAAGTGCATTAGATCCCTGGACATTTCAGGCCTAACCTAGGTAGCAGGCCGCATATTTTCGGAGCCGCCCCTCCTGCCGCCAGCTACCGGCGAAGCCCTTCGGAATGACAAAGCTATCACCGGCCACATATTCCGTTGTGATATTTTTATCTGCTGTTATCAATACGTTACCTTCTATTATAGTGATGAATTCGTCCACGGGATAATAGGGAATTTCGAGCTCGACCGCCGTGCGACATTCCCACAATTGCACGACATATTTTCCGTCCGCTGACGCATGCAACAGCTCGCCAGCCTCTTCGACATGACCCGATTTAACCCAGGATGGGTCGATGGCCTGCGTGGGTGACAGCGCTTCAAAGGCCGTTTTGCCAAGACTGACCGAAACAGACATTTCACAATCTCCTTACCCATGGTGACGGTTGATTCCGATCAAGATGGAATTCTTTCCAGGATAATTTATGCCGTCATATGACGGCATGTCAATTTGTGGATTGGCGCCCGCGGCAGCAACGTTCGGCCCTCGCCCCGATGGCGCTGAGATAGTTGCGTTTTCCGTATCGGGGAGGAAAACTCGGACTGCCGACGCCCGCTCCGTCATGTGACGGCCGCACAACCGACGAGGTTAGCGGTTTCCAATCATCCCCGACCTGCCCATCCCCGTTAGGCTGGAGCCGCGCTATGGCAGGAAATTATAGATCTTTGAGAAATCTGGGCTGGCCGAGGCTGCCAGCGTCAAAGGAGACATTCCGCGAGGAGAAGCTTTCACAGATACCTTACCGTCAATCGACGGCCCATGTCGCCTGAAGCGTCTTGTCGAGGCGCAGGCACATGCTATGGCTATTGGGTGGCGATGAGAAGCATTGGAGACAGCCCCGCTGACAGACCCGTGCCGCGCCCGGCCCGATGGTGTTTCGGTGTCATTGCAAGAAGGCTTTAGAATAAATGTCTGGTCAAGATCGCGAAACAGAGGAACTGGGTCATCTCGAGGCCATCTCCGCCAAATCTAAGCAAAAAAGTCGGGAATCGCGTTCGACTGAAAGTGCCGATCGCCGGAAAGCGATTCTGAATTCCGCGCGGCGCGTCCTCATAGAACAGGGCTACGCGGATTTTACGATGAGGGGTATAGCGCGACACGCGCAAATACATCTTAAGGGCTCTGTTGCAAAGATTGGCGGCAGTCAGAGGTAGGCTGTCGCTCTGCGCCG
>NZ_JBGMOE010000213.1:0-30772 GCF_041424195.1 Tardiphaga sp.
CCGATCTCGAGCGAGGTGATGGCGCGCATGCGCAGCTCATCGGTCATCATCTTCAGACGGGTCAGCGAGCGCACGCGAGCCACCAGCACGGCATCCGCGACGGGCTTGGTGAGAAAGTCATCGGCGCCGGCTTCGAGGCCGCGCACGCGATCCGATGGCGAATCCAGCGCGGTGACCATGACCACCGGAATGAAGTGCGTCTTCGGATTGGCCTTGAGGCGACGGCAGACTTCGAAACCGTCCATGTCGGGCATCATGACGTCGAGCAGGATCAGGTCGCATTCCGAACGCGCGCAGACTTCCAGCGCCTGTGCGCCGTTGGACGCGGTGACGACGTCGAAATATTCCGCCGAGAGACGGGCTTCCAGAAGCTTGACGTTGGCGGGGATGTCATCGACGACAAGAATACGCGCTGACATAGGGAACTCCCTAACCGATGAACCGTCGAACGGTTTCGATAAATTTTCCGACCGAAATGGGCTTTGACAAATAGGCTTCGCAGCCGCCTTCGCGGATACGCTCTTCGTCGCCCTTCATGGCGAAGGCTGTGACGGCAACGACGGGGATCATGCTGATTGCAGGATCCTTCTTGATCCAGCCGGTCACTTCGAGACCGGAGACCTGCGGTAGCTGAATATCCATGAGGATGAGATCGGGGCGGAGCGAGCGGACCAGATCGAGCGCTTCATAGCCATTGCTCGTGCCGACTGTCTGATAGCCATGGGCTTCCAGCAGGTCACGGAAGAGCTTCATGTTGAGCTCGTTGTCCTCCACGATCAGGACGGTTTTTGCCATCCCGCCCTCCAATCCCGACTGAACGGTCTTGTATGCGCGGGGCATGATTGCCCTGCGTCACCGGCACTGCGATTTCCGAAGCGAACTTCCGAATTCACTTCGGCCACCCGCCGAAGTGCCCATGTACCGCGCGCATCCCACCAACTGGAATCGCCCCGGTGACTCGGGCATGATGATTCAAAATAGAGACGATAAGTTACGGAAAGGCAAACACGCATGATGAAAAAGCCCAAGCGCCACCCCAGTGAAGTCGCTGAAATCGTTGCGATTCAGGCGCTATCCTTTGTCGCGGGGCAACCCGATCGGCTGGGCCTGTTCCTCTCCGAGAGCGGAATCGGTCCGGAGACCCTCCGCTCGGCTGCAAAGGACCCGCAGTTCCTCGTCAGCGTGCTCGATTTCGTGCTGCGCGATGACGAGACCGTGAAAGCGTTTTCGGCATCGTCGCAACTGGACCCCACCACCATCGCCGCCGCGCGGCAGGCGCTCGATCCCCGCGGGCAGGAATTTACGTGAGCCCCTCCCCGTCAGAGCTGAGCGGACCGCGCTGCTTCTGCCGGGATTGCCTTGTCGATCTGGATGTTCGCGTGAAGCGCTGCACCGCCTGCGGCTCGCCGCGCCTGGTGCGACACCACGCACTGCCCGCGCTGACGCTGGCGCATATCGATTGCGATGCGTTCTATGCGACCGTGGAGAAGCGCGATAACCCCGCGATCGTCGATCAGCCTGTCATCATCGGCGGCGGCAAGCGCGGCGTGGTGTCGGCGGCCTGTTACATCGCCCGCACCTATGGTGTGCGCTCGGCGATGCCGATGTTCAAGGCGCTCGATCTCTGCCCCGATGCCGTCGTGGTGCGGCCCGACATGGCGAAATATGTCCGCGTCGGCCGCGAGGTCCGTCACGCCATGCAGGCGTTAACGCCGCTGGTGGAGCCGCTGTCGATCGACGAGGCCTTTCTCGATCTGTCCGGCACGCAGCGCGTGCACGGCATGATCCCCGCCAAGGTGCTGGCGAAATTCGCCGCCGACATCGAGCGCACTGTCGGCATCACGGTCTCGGTCGGCCTGTCGGTGAACAAGTTTCTCGCCAAGATCGCCAGTGATCTCGACAAGCCACGCGGCTTCGCCACACTCGATCAGGACGACGCCGTGGCCATGCTCGCCGACAGGCCCGTCAGCTTTATCTACGGCGTCGGCCCGGCAACCGCGGAGAAACTCTCGCAGCGCGGCTTTCGCAAGATCAGCGACATCCAGAAGGCCGATGAGACCGACCTGATGAAACAGTTCGGCGGCGAAGGCCGCAGGCTGTGGCGCCTCGCCCGCGGCATCGACGATCGCCTCGTGGTCGCCGACCGCGGCGCCAAGACGATCTCGAACGAAACCACATTCAACGAAGACATCGGCGACTTCGCCACGCTCGAGAAAATCCTGTGGCGGCTCTCGGAGAAGGTCTCCTCGCGACTGAAGAGCAGTGAACTCTCCGGCACCACGGTGACGTTGAAATTGAAGACCGCGGATTTCCGCCAGCGCACCCGCTCGCAATCGATCCAGTCGCCGACGCAGATGGCGGCGCGCATCTTCGATATCAGCCGCGAGATGCTGGCGAAGGAAATCGACGGCACGGCCTTTCGCCTGATCGGCACCGGCGTCAGCGCGCTGAAACCCGGCGCGGAAGCCGGAGATGACAACATGCTCGACCGCCGCTCGTCTCATGCCGAACGGGCGATGGACGATCTCAGGAAGAAGTTCGGCAGCGCCGCGGTGATCCGCGGCATTGCCTATGACGGGCCAGAGAAGCCGCGGACTTCCGAGAAAAGCTGAGCCCCTCATCCTGAGGAGACGCTTTTTCAGCGCCGTCTCGAAGGATGGCCGCCCCCCCCCAGTCATGGTTCGAGACGCGCGCCGAGTGGCGCGCTCCTCACCATGAGGGCAGAGTTTGTGGCTAGCCGAACACGTCCTGCAGCTCGCCGTCCCTGATCACATCCACGCCGTCCAGCGTGATCGTTGTCTTGAAGATCGGCAGATCGAAATGCCCCGCCGTGTAGCGGCCCGCGAATTCGTTGGCGCCGGTGGAGAACAGGAAGTTGCCCGCCACCGCGCGGATTTCCGTGCCGTTGGTGTCGCGCTGGTCATACATCTGCAGCGCCTCGTAGCGCGCATTGGGGTTCATGCCCCAGCCCACATGCGACACGGCGTAGGCTTCGCGATCGCCCCAGGCGGCCAGATAGCGCTTCATCATCTCGGCGTCGGCGCCCTCGCCCGTGAGTTCGGTGACGTAGTCGTCCTTGAACAGCATCCGCACCGGCGACGTCAGGTAGCGCTTGAAGGTCAGATTGATATCGCCTGCATCCATCACCACAGTGCCGTTGATGGTCTTGCTCTTCGGGAAGCTCACCACGATGCCGCCCGGCCAATGCGCCAGCGTGCCCGGCTTGTCGGTCCAGCCCCAGACGCCGACGGTGGCGGCGCCTTCCATGTTGATGTCGAGATCGGTGCCCGCCTTCGACGTCACCTTCATGTGCTTCGTGCCGCGCAGCATCTTCGCCGCCGCGCGCACGCGCTTCTCGAGCGCCGAGTCCGGCACCATGCGCTCGAGCGCTTCGGGATGCTCGTTGGAGATCACTAGAATGCGCGCGCCGGCCTTGAGAATCTCCGGCGTCTCCTTCGCATGCATCAGGCCCTCGATGGTGCAGTCGACCACGAAGCCGGCCTGCTGCAGCGCTGACACCACCGGGCCAAGCTGCTGGATCGCCTCGGACGCGCCGGTGGAGCGGATCGGCACGACCTGCTTGTTGCGCGGCGTCGGCACCACGACGTGGAACGGCCGCGCGCCCATGCGCAGCAATGCCAGTTCGGCGATGTGGACATTCAGCGCGCGCGATTGCGTCTCGGAGAGGATGGCGGCAGTGTCGCCGGGCTTGACCGCGCAGCGTTCGAAGATCTCGCAGAATGCGTCGATCCATTTCGCCTCGATGCGATCCGCCAGCATGCCGTTTCTCCGTGTTTTTAAGCGATTATGATTGGATGATAAGCGCCGTCATGTTATATGAAAAGGAATATTTTTAATCTTGAAGGACAGTCTGGCGCTGTATTTTGAGCAGTCCCTGACGTCGCGGAGCGGCGAATCCCATGGCCTTTGACAAAACGGCGTTTGACAAGACGGCGCATGACAAGGTCGCAGACGACAAGCTCCCGGACAAGGCGCAGGCGGTCAACCCCGCCACCTTTCGTCAGGCGCTGGGCCAGTTTCCGACCGGCGTCACCGTGGTCACCGCCACCAGTGGCGACCATCCCGTCGGCATGACCGCCAACTCCTTCTCGTCCGTGTCGCTCGATCCGCCGCTTGTACTGTGGAGCGTCGCAAAATCCTCGCCGAGCCACGATCCCTTCGTCGCGGCAGATGCGTTTGCCATCCACTTTCTCGGCGCCGATCATGGCGAGCTGGCGATGCGCTTCGGCCGCCGCGGCTCCGACAAATTCGCTGATATCGCGCATGCACCGGGCATCAGCGGCGCGCCGCTGATCGAGGGCCTCGCACCGATCTTCGAATGCAAGACGTGGGCACGCTATCCCGGCGGCGACCACACCATCCTTGTTGGCGAGGTCGTGCATTTCGTCGAGCGCAATCACGATCCGCTCGTCTTCCACTCCGGACAACTCCGCCGCATCGACAAGGCACAGCCGCGGACGCCGGCTCTGGCCAGCAACAGTTTTGCACGCAGCTACCTGTCCTATCTGCTGGCGCGCGCGAGCTTCAATGTGTCCAGCACCTTTCACGCCCGGCTCAAGGAGTGGGACCTCACGGTGCCCGAATGGCGCGTGCTGGCCTGCCTCGCCGATGTCGAGGGCCTGTCGGTCGGCGAACTCGCGGCAATGGCCTTGATGAAGCAGCCGGGCCTGACAAAAGTGCTCGACCGCATGGAGCGCGACGAGCTGCTGAAGCGCAAGAGCACGTCGAACGATCGCCGCCGCGTCACCTTGTACCTCACCGCCAAGGGTCGCGCGCGCGTCAAGCCCGTGCAGAAGGCTGCGCTCGAACATGAGGCGGAACTGCTGAAGCGCTTCAGCGACGACGAGCGCGCGACAATCAAATATACCCTCGATCTCCTGATCGACAGCGGCATGTCGGATGTGACGGACGAGTAGAGCCTACACATCCATCAAACAAAAATGCCCGGCACAAGGCCGGGCATCATCGAAATCTTTCAAACCGAAGCGTCGTTACTTGATCGGCGCGACGACCTTGCCCTTCAGCTCGGAGACGTCGAGCTTCTTCGGCAGCATTCCGGATTCGACATAGGTGTCGAGCATCTTCTGGATCGCGTCGAAATTCGGCGCAGCGCCCGGATCCCTGGCGAAATCATTGTCCTTGAGCAGATAGGTTTCCAGCACCGGGATCGGGGCTTTCATCACTTCGTTGACGACCTTCAGGGTTTCGTCGCGGTTGGCCAGCGCCTTTTGCATGCCCAGCGTCAGGTCACGCACATACATCCTGGCCAGTTCCGGATTCTTCTCGATGAAGTCGGCACGGCAGGCTTCGAGGATGTGCACGATGCCATCCTGCTGCTGCGACAGCGAGAACAGCTTGCGGGTGCCACCCTTGGCTTCCATGCGCGCGGCGAACGGCTGGTTCATCACGGCGGAATCGACGCGACCCGAACGCAGCGCTTCTTCCGAGAGGGCGAAGCCGACTTCAACCAGCTTAACGTCCTTGGCCGGATCGAGGCCGGCCTGCTTCAGCAGGATCGCCATCGGGCCATAGATGCCGGAGCCGAGCGTATTGATCGACATCGTCTTCCCCTTGAGGTCGGCGATGGTCTTGATCGGTGAATCGTCCTTCACGGCCCAATAGACGG
Organism: Tardiphaga sp.; assembly: GCF_041424195.1. NCBI lineage: Bacteria > Pseudomonadati > Pseudomonadota > Alphaproteobacteria > Hyphomicrobiales > Nitrobacteraceae > Tardiphaga > Tardiphaga sp. The sequence goes on from NZ_JBGMOE010000213.1 coordinate 5,648, forward strand.
AGAAACTGCCCGGCTTCTCGAACACGTGCTGCGCGACGATGGAGGCCTTGAGATTGCCGCTCTGCACGCCCTGCGCCAGTGCCAGCACCGATTGCGTCGCGCAGTCCAGCGCGCCGGCGGCGAGTGCCTGCGTCATCGGCGCAGTGCCTTGAAACTGCACCCACTCGATATTGTATTTCTTGCCGAGATCCGCGAATTCCTGCGGACGCTTCATCATCCAGTATTTGGATTCTTCGGCCGGAATGGTCCAGCCAACCTTGATGGTTTGTTGGGCAAATGCCGAGCCACTGCTCAGCAACGCGCCCAGCGCGAGAGCCGCCACAACGCCACGCTTCGATGCGATCCGCTTCATCCTGAATTCCTCTGTTTTCAGCGACCCGGCCGCAATCAGAAACGAATGCAATTCTCCTGCCGAAGCGCTCCCCGCTCACAATTGTTTCATGCTTCAAATGAACGCGCAATATGCCTCGCTATGGGCTATATTGAAGCAGACTGGTCGGACTGCCAGCCCGGGAATTGATTCACCATGAGCAATGACTCCTTCTTCTCCGATCTCCTCGCATCCATCTCGGAACGCGGACGCACGCTGCTGCGGCTCGGCCCTGCATCTGTCGATCCCAAACAGAACGCATCGGATTTGATCGAACTCTGCGCAGAGCTTTTGTCAGGACGCGGCGAAGCATCGGGCACGGTCCTCGCGCGCGGCGTGCTCGACCGCTATAAGAGTCTCGACGAGGCCGGCCGCCTCACCTTCTTCGAGCACCTCGCGCAGAATTACGGTCCGGATCGCGACAAGCTCGAAAAGGCCATCGAGGCATGGCGCGCCAAGCCGACCGGTGACGTCTCCGGCGAATTGCATTTCGCATCCGAGCCGCAGCGGCAGGAACTATTTCGCCGGCTGAACCGCGCGCCGAACGCGACCAGCGAACTCGTGAAGATGCGTGAAGATCTTCTCGATCTGAAGAATGGTAACAAGGATCTCAACGCCGTCGATCGCGACGTCGTCCATCTCTTGGCATCGTGGTTCAACAGGGGATTTCTCGTGCTGCGCAAGATCGACTGGTCCACGCCCGCCAATGTGCTGGAAAAAGTCATCAAGTATGAGGCGGTGCATGAGATCCACGACTGGGACGATCTGCGCCGCCGCATCGATCCCGCGGATCGCCGCTGCTACGCGTTCTTCCATCCCGCATTGGTCGATGAGCCGCTGATCTTTGTCGAGGTTGCGCTCACCGAAACCATTCCGGGCGCCATCGCGCCGCTGCTGGCGGTCGATCGCCAGCCGGTGCCCATCGAGCGTGCCCGCACCGCGGTGTTCTATTCGATCTCCAACTGCCAGCGCGGTCTCGGCGGCATTTCGTTCGGCAACTTCCTGATCAAGCAGGTGGTCGAGGAACTGCGCCGCGAATTGCCCAAGCTCGACACTTTCGTGACGCTGTCACCGGTGCCGGGCTTCATGAAGTGGCTCAAGAAGGCCGATGACCTCAACCTGTCCAATGAGGACCAGGCGCTGGTCGACATGCTCGCTGATCCGCTATGGGTGCACGACACAGCGCTGACGGCGCAGCTCAAGCCCGTGATGGAGCACCTCGCCGCGCATTACTTCCTGAAAGCCAAGAGCCCGCGCGGCGGCCCGATCGATTCCGTCGCCCGCTTCCATCTCGGCAATGGCGCACGGCTGGAGCGCATCGACTGGCTCGGCGACACCTCGGCCAAGGGCCTGCGCGAGTCCGCCAGCCTGATGGTGAACTATCTGTATCGTCTCGACGATATCGAGAAGAACCACGAGGCCTATGCCGATCATTACGAGATCGCGGCATCGAGCGCGGTGAAGAAGCTGCTGAAGAGCGAAGGTGGCGCTGGCCTGCGTCTGCTGGACAGCATGCGGCTGACAAGGGCGGAGTAAAGCTCAGTGCGTCACACTCTCCCGGCCTGCGGGGAGAGTGTGAGCCCTGCTCACTTGCAGGGCTTGCTGTCCTTCACATTGAACTTGCTCATGGCGCCGCCGATGACGAAGTCATTGTAGTCCAGCACCAGGGACCGCGAGACGCCGTTCTCAAAGAGTTCAAACGACATGGCATAGACCGGCATCTGCTCGCCGCCATCGGAGGATTTTGCCGATTTGTCGTAATAGCTGACGGTCACCGGCCAGCGCGTCAGCTTCTTCATGCCGTCATCGCCCGTCGAAGGATCGGGTTCGGTGACCTTGCGGTCACCGGGGATCGCCTGCCCGATGATCGTGAGCGTGCTGTAGACTTTCTCGCCGGTATCCGAACCGTCATAGACATTCAGTTCCAGCACCGACTTGCCCTCGCGGGCGGCGGCGATGATGCGGTGAATTTGTTCGGTCGGAAATACGGTCGAGCCATCCAGCGTGAAGGTCTTGGCCACTGGCTGCTTCAGCTTGACGGTGACGTGGTCGCCCTCGCGTTCCGCCATGCCATCGACGGCGCTGGCATCGCCGTCATTCATGCGGGTGTCGATCTTGAAGCGATAGCTCTTGCCGTCGCCGGCTTCCCAGCTGGTGGAGCGCAGATCGCTCAGCGTGGTCTTGTCCTCGCCGCTATTCAGTTCGGAGACCTGGCGGAAATCCGACGTGTAGCCTTCGCAGGCGCTGCCGGTGAAATTATAGAGGATGCGGCCGCTGGCGCTGTTGACGCTGGCATTGCCGCGCGACTTCAAGAGCTTCAACTCATACAGCGCCTGATGCGCCACGAACGGCGTGCCCGCAGCGGGGGGAGCCGCGAATGCCGACACCGGCGCCACGAAGGTCGCCATGGTCAGTGCCAGCGAAGCAGCCTGGAGGCGCGAAACGGAGGAAATGCGGCGCATGGGGTTTCCCTGGATTCTCGAACTACAACAATAAAGAGCGCCCTATTGCGTCGCAACTACGGCCACGCCGGATTGGCACTGTGGAAATGCCATATTCTGCAGCAAATCTCACCGAATCCGCACTGTTACGGCGGCGACCCGGTGTCGCCCGATCGTCACTTGCGTGGCGACGCGGTATGGGTGAAACAGACGGTGCCTGAACCCTTTGGGGACCTTTGTTCGGGCACTTCATCAATCATTTGGGGAATCACGATGGCAGGAACGGTCGAGCAGAAACTCGCGGATTTGGGGGTCAAGCTTCACGAGCCGGTGAGCCCGGTGGCGAACTATGTCGGCTTCGTCCGCACAGGTAATCTGCTGTTCGTCTCCGGCCAGATCTGCATGGGCGCAGACGGCCAGCTGATCGCCAAGGGCAAGCTCGGCGCCGGCGTCACCCTCGAACAGGGCGTCAATGCGGCGCGCGGCTGCGCCATCAACATCCTGGCCCAGGTCAAGGCTGCGCTCGGCGATCTCGACAAGGTGGCCCGCGTCGTTCGTCTCGGCGGCTTCGTCAATTCGACGCCGGATTTCATTGACGCGCCGAAGATCATCAATGGCGCGTCGGACCTGATGGTCGCCGCCTTCGGCGACAAGGGCCGGCATTCCCGCGCCGCTGTCGGCGTTGCCTCGCTGCCCGCGGATTGCGCGGTCGAGATCGACGCCGTGTTCGAAGTCATCTAGCTTTTCGTTTTGAAGCGTTTTCTTCACGCGAACCGGTATCCACTTCGCTTGAAAACGCTCTGATGCAGGACAATCCCGATGCGCGCACCTGACTGGCTCATCGCCCGACCGGTCGCGCATCGTGGCCTGCACGACCCTGCCCGCGGCATCATCGAGAACATGCCCGGCGCCATGCATGCCGCCATCGCAGGCAATTTCAGCATCGAGACCGATGTGCAGCTCACCGCCGACGGCGAAGCGATGGTGCATCATGACGATGAACTCGGCCGCCTCACCGAAGGCTCCGGTCCCCTGCTCGCGAAGACATCCGCCGAACTCAAGCAAATTGCCTTCAAGGATACGCCGGAGCGGATGATGTCGCTCGGCGATCTGCTCGCGCTGATCGATGGCCGCGTCGGGCTCGTGATCGAGATCAAGAGCCATTTCGATGGCGACCGCAAACTCGTGCGCCGCGTCGCCGATATTCTCAGAACCTATCGCGGGCCCGTGGCCTGGATGTCGTTCGATCCCGATCAGGTTCTCGCGATGCGCCAGATCGCCCCCGGGATCCCGCGCGGCATCACCGCCCAGCGCACCTATGACGCTGGCGAGTGGCTGACGCTGACGCAGGCCCAACGCGACGGCATGCGCCATCTCCGCCATGCCTTCCGCACCCGCCCGCATTTCGTCTCCTACTGGGTCAAGGAACTGCCCGCCCCGGCGCCCTGGATCGCCCGCAATATTTTTGGCTGCGCGCTGCTGACCTGGACCGTGCGGACGCCGGAACAGCGCGCCATCACGGCCCGCTATGCCGACCAGATGACGTTCGAGGGCTTCGTGCCGGAGAGCGCGCAGGATGGGTAGAGTGCAGCGAAAGCCATCGCTTTCCTGCCCGCGCGTGGGCCCTTGAAGTGACGGGCGCGATGCACAATCTTAGGAGCGGTCACCGCGACGGTTGATCGCACATGACCGGTTCAAGTGATTGATGACGTCATCGGATATTACCCTCGAAGCAGTGGCGTCCATCAGCCAGATTCCGGCCACGGACTGGGACGCCTGCGCCACCGGCCGCGCCGATCTCGGCGGGGTCGAACGCCTCGACACATTGGCGCCGGCGAGCAACGGTTGCAGCTCGAAGCCCATCTACAACCCTTTCGTGTCCCACGCCTTTTTCACGGCCGTCGAGAAATCGAATTCGGCCTGCGCCCGCACCGGCTGGGGTCCGCGGCACCTGATCGCCAAAAGCGAGGGCCGCATCCTTGGTATCGTGCCCTGTTATCTGAAATCCCACTCGCAGGGCGAATACGTGTTCGACCGCGGCTGGGCCGACGCCTATGAGCGCGCGGGCGGGCAATATTACCCGAAACTACAGGCCTCGGTTCCCTTCACGCCGGCCGCCGGACCGCGCCTCCTGATCCGCGACGGCGTCGACGTGGAACGCGTCGCCACAGCGCTGGCCGGCGGCCTCGTCGGCCTGTGCGACGCCACCGATGCATCGTCGGTTCACGTCACATTCGCACGCGAGAGCGAATGGCAATTTCTTGGCCAGCGCGGCTTCCTGCAGCGCACCGACCAGCAGTTTCATTTCCACAATGACGGCTACGGCAGTTTCGACGATTTTCTGGCGACGCTGAATTCACGCCACCGCAAGGCGATCAAGCGCGAACGCCGCGATGCGCTGGCCAATGGCATCACCATCCATCCCCTCACCGGCAGCGACATCACCGAGGATGCCTGGGACGCGTTCTTCGCCTTCTACATGGAAACCGGCTCGCGCAAATGGGGGCGCCCCTATCTGACACGCGCGTTTTATTCGCTCATTGCCGAGAGCATGAGTGATGATGTCGTGCTGATCATGGCCAGACGCGACGGCAAATGGATTGCCGGCGCGATCAACTTCATCGGCTCGGACACGCTGTTCGGCCGCCACTGGGGCGCCATCGAACATCATCCGTTCCTGCATTTCGAGGTCTGCTATTATCAGGCCATCGACTTCGCCATTCGCCGCGGATTGAAGATTGTCGAGGCCGGCGCCCAGGGCGAGCACAAGATCGCACGGGGCTATCTGCCGCAGACCACCTATTCGGCGCATTACATCGCCGATCGCGGACTGCGTCAGGCCGTCGGCGAATATCTTCAGCGCGAGCGCGAATATGTCGCGGAGGCCGTCCGTGAATTGACCGAAGCCGGCCCGTTCCGGAAGACCGACGAGCAGGATTAAGCCGTCTTGACCAGGTCACGTCTGGCGGCGACAGTCCCCGAAATTCTCCGGAGGATTCCATGACCGCGTATGACCCCAACAACATCTTCGCCAAGATCCTGCGCGGCGAATTCCCCTGCTACAAGGTCTATGAGAACGAGCACGTCCTGGCTTTTCTGGACATCATGCCGCGCTCGCCCGGCCATACGCTGGTGATACCCAAGGCGCCCGCGCGCAACATCTTCGACATCACGGCGGACGACTACGCCCATGTGATCCGCGCCGCCCACAAGATCGCCGCCGCCTGCAAACACGCCTTCAACGCCGACGGCATGACCGTCGCGCAATATTCGGAAGCCGCCGGCGGTCAGGTAGTGTTTCACCTGCACATGCATGTGATGCCGCGCCACGACAATGTCGGCCTGCTGCCGCCGGCGTCGCGCAAGGAAGACCCGAAAGTGCTGGAAGACAACGCGACCAAGCTGATCGCGGCACTGGCGGCGTTGTAGCCACGAACTCCGCCCTCATGGTGAGGAGGCGCCCATCTCGGGCGCCGTCTCGAACCATGATTTAGTTTGCGGCCATCCCCAGCGAATGGCTTCGCCATTCGCTGGGAGACGCGACCAAGAGGTCGCTCCTCAGGATGAGGGCAGAGAGCGGGCGGCCGAGCCCTACTCCGTCTGGAAATCACCCGGCTGCGGCGGCGCCAGCGGCGTGAATTCGCAGCGGTCGGGCTTCACGTCCAGGAGCGGCGTCTCGTCGAGACAATCGAGCCCGCGTACCAGCACGGTCGATCCCTCGATTCCCACCAGCTTCACCATCGACGTGCCCAGCGGATTGGGCCGCACCGGCGTGCGCAGCGAAAAGATACCGCGGGCATTGCCGTCGTTCTTGGGGCTCTGCAGCACCAGGTCGCGGCGCGACAGATGCAGCCAGTAGATCACTTCGAGATACTTGTAGAGATCGAGGTCCTTCAGCCCCGGCACCCACGGCTCGAAGATCTCGAGCCGGCACACCGGGCCGTCATGGCGGCCCTGTCGCGGCGTTTCCAGCCGCGACGTCCATGGCGTGCGGATGCGCCCGATATAGACGAGGCCCGCATGGTTCGGCTTCGGTGCATCGACGGCGAGTTCGCCGGCGCGGATTTCGCTTTCACGAACCATTGGTCACCGTTCCTGCACCCTGTCGATCAATCCAGCGAGATGTTCTGCGCCTTGATCACCTTCGACCACCGCGCCCGGTCTTCGTCAACGAATTCGTTGATCTCCTTGACGCTCTTCGGCCGCAGCACGGGAAAGCCGATCTTTTCCAGCGAGGCACGGAACGTGTTGTCGTTCAGGGCGCGATCCATACTGGCCATCACGGTCCTGACGACGTCGTCCGGCAGTTTCGACGACCCCGCCAGGCCGAACCAGACGCCAACCTGATAATCGGGATAGCCGCTCTCGATCACGGTTGGCACGTCAGACAGATCCGGGCTGCGTTCTTTCGAACTGACGCCGAGCGGCCGCAGCAGGCCGGCCTTCACCGGCGGCAGCGCCGTGGAGAGCGTGTCGAACATCACCTGGATATTGCCGGAGAGAAGATCGGTCAGCGCCGGCCCCGCGCCCTTGTAAGGCACATGCGTCATCTCGACGCCGGCAATCTGCTTGAACATCTCGCCTGCGAGATGAATGGTGCCGCCGGTGCCGGCCGAGCCAAAATTCAGCTTGCCCGGATTGGCTTTCGCGTAAGCCACGAATTCCTTCACCGTCTTGGCCGGCACGGACGGATGCACCTCCATCACCACAGGCAGATCGGTGACCACCGTCAGCATGCGCAGATCTTTCTGCGGATCGTAGGACAGCTTTTTGTAGAGCAGTGGATTGAGCACCATGATCGACGCGGCTGTGACGAACAACGTGTAGCCATCGGGTTCTGCACGTACGACCGCTTCGGCGGCGATGGCGCCCTGCGCGCCCGGCTTGTTCTCGACGATCGTCGGCTGCTTGAGGTCGCGGCCGAGATAGTCCGCGACCAGCCGCGCGAGCACATCCGTCGGGCCACCCGCTGCGTAAGGCACCACGAGCTTGATCGTGCGCGTGGGATATTCCGCCGCACGGGCGAGCGGCGCGGCAACGGCCATCGCAGCGATGACAAGGCCGGATATCAGGGCAGAACGCGCGCGCAATTTCATATCATCTCCCAACCGATTATTTTTTAAGTTGGGCGGAGACTATCGCGTTCACGCAGTCATACAAGGCCGATACAGCCTGACGCTGCCGCCTATCAACCCAGGATGTATTTGCCGGCGACCATCACCAATTCGCCGCATGCGACGCCGAGGAAGATCGAGCGCCTGAAAGCGACGAAGACGACGAGACCGACAGCCACCGCGCCATAGCGCAACGGCGGTGGAATACTTGCCAGCGCGCCGGGCGGCACGACAAGAATTTGCGCAATGACACCGGCGAGGATCGCAGTGGCCACCGCCCTCACCCAGACCAATATCTCGGACTCTTCGTCAACGCCGCCGCCGAGCCACAGACCGAGCATGCGCCAGACTTCATTGGGCAGGAATCCCGCCAGCAGCAGCACAAGGAGCGCGTGCCAGTCGCCGATGAAGTCGCTCATCGCCGCCTCCAGCGATGCACGCCATAGGCGATGGTCCCGGCGGAGACGCCCGATATCAGGATGTCGACGCCGGTGTTGAACATCGACACGACAGGAAACAGCGCGAGGCCGAGCACGAGCGCCACGACATCGGCGAGCTGCTTGCAGTTGCGTGCGGTGGACAGCAGGAACGCCAGCGGCGTCAGCAGCAGGATCGCCGCGCCGAATAGCGGCGGCAGATTGGCCGCGAGGTGATAGCCGATGAAGGTCGCGGTCAGCGACGTCGAGACGAGGCCCACTCCGAGCCCGTTGACGAAGGCGATGCGTCGCTCGCGCGGGACCTGCGGCATCAACCGGAAGCACTCGACCCACAGCGTCACCGCGATGAAATGCGATGGCAGGATCAGTTGGCGCTTTTTGGTATCCGGCATGCGCAGCATCGGCAGCACCGACACCACCATGGGAAACAGCCGGATCGCGCTCACGGTCACCGCGAGCGCCGCCTGAATCACCGTGGCGCCGGAGCCGAGCGCGACGAGAAGAATGATCTGCGCGGGACCCGCCCAGACGAATAACGTGCTAGCCAGTGCCCAGAACAGGCTGAAATGTGTGTCATGGGCGAGTGCGCCGATGCCGACATAGGTCGCGAACAGCACCAGCGTCAGGATGGTCCTGGCGATCGACCCCATCCCGAACAGGAAGGCGGCTGCACTGCCCTGCCATCTCGGTGAATCCAGTGCAGGAAGCGCCACGGTATCCGCATGTTATTGATTGATCCGACCTGCCATAGGCGGCCGAAATCCGCAGCCGTCAAGATCGCGGAATGCATGGATCGGCAGCGTCACCCTCTGCCATTGCGCAGCACCAGACAGCCCTGCCCGGCACGACGGATCTTGCCGCAGAGATCGTTGGCCTCATCGCGCGTGTCGGTCCCGATTCTCACTTGATAGAACGTCCGCGTGCCGCGGCTGCGAAACAGCGAGTTCAACAAGTTCGGATCGCGATCGCCGACCACGGAACGCAGCCGTAGCATCACCCGCGCATATTGCATCAGCGCGCGATCGCGATTGAATCCGGCAGCCAGTTGCACACCCCATGGCCGCGCTTCGCCAAGCTTCACGCGCGCTTCCAGTTGCGTCACGAAGGGATTGGGCGCGCGCTGCAGCAGCGCCATCAGTTCGCGACAGCTCGACGTCGCGGCACGCGGCGGCATCTTGCCGTTGCGTCCGGCGGCCTGCCAGTCCTCGACCGTCGCGCCGGTGATCGCGGAGACATAGTTGCGGGTCTCAAAGGGCATGTATCCCTTGCCGTCGAGCCAGTCCTGGACGCGGCGCGGTCCCGCATTATAGGCCGCAGCCGCGAGGCCGAGATTGCCGAACTGGTTGCGCAGCTCGCTGAGAAACTCCGCCGATTTCGGCAGCGCCTGCACGGGATCGAACGGATCGAGCAAACGCCGCTCATCGGCCGTGCCCGGCATGAATTGCGCGATGCCCTGTGCGCGCTGGCCATTGCGCGTCACGGGACCCACGGCATCGGGCTGAAACCGGCTCTCCTGCCAGATCACGCGGGCGAAGAACTCCAGCGGCAGATCGTTGGCCCGCGCTGCGGACTCGATCATCAGACACATCGACTCGCGGGCAGCGCTGTCTCGCGCCAGATTGGGCTTCTCCGGAGCCGTCATTGGCAGCATCCGGTCCGCGCCGGGCTTGGCCAATTCGCTGACCGGGAGCTCTTCGGCGCGCCCGCCCGCGACCGGCGCAAGCAACAGCGCCCCGAGGCAAAGTATCCGGCCGATGATCCTTCCGAGCGCCATGCCTGATCCCATGCGGTTTCCCCGCGCCTTGACAGCGAGACCCCAGCAGCTAGCTATGAACGAAAGACGGCGAAACCGGGAGCGCAAACAATGGCCGACACAGGCGACGACAAATCCGGCTTTGCCAGCGACGACGATGTTCCGATCCAGTATATGGCCCGCACCCGCGCCTATTATCAGGCGATCGGTTATGACGTTCCCTATCGCTGGGCCCATCACATCGACGCGCCGTTCCAGCCGCTGACGAAGCCGCTGGCGCAATCGCGCGTCGCCATCGTCACCACCGCGGCCCCCTTCGATCCCGCCAAGGGCGATCAGGGTCCGGGCGCGCTCTATAATGGCGGCGCCAAGTTCTATCAGGTCTATGACGGCGATACGTCGGTCGATCACGACCTGCGCATCTCGCACATCGCCTATGACCGCGTGCATACGAGGGCGGATGACAGCGGCACCTGGTTTCCCCTGCCCGCGCTGCGCGATCTCGCGGCATCGGGCCGCATCGGCAGTGTCGCACCGCGCTTCTATGGCGCGCCGACCAATCGCAGCCATCGCGTGACCCTTGAGACCGATGCGCCGGAGATCGTGAAGCGCGCGAAGGCCGATGGGGTCGACGTCGCCGTGCTGGTGCCGAACTGCCCGGTCTGCCACCAGACCATCAGCCTCGTGGCCCGCGAGCTGGAGGCCAACGGCATTGCCACCGTGGTGATGGGTTGCGCCAAGGACATCGTCGAACACGCTGCCGTGCCCCGCTTCCTGTTCAGCGACTTCCCGCTCGGCAACTCCGCCGGCAAACCGCACGACAAGGCCTCACAGGCGCAAACCCTGGAACTGGCCCTGCGCCTGCTGGAATCCGCCGTCGGTCCGCAGACCACCCTGGTGTCGCCGCAGCGCTGGGCCAGGGACGCCGTGTGGAAGCGCGACTACAACAATGTCGCCCTGCTCAGCGCCGAGGAACTGGCCCGCCGCCGGGCCGAATTCGACAAGCAGAAGGACATTGCCCGGGGATTGCGCGAGACGGCTGCCTGAGCCGCCCCGCGAGGACAAACACCCGGTCTTTCCGCGATCGCTCTTAACTTTGGTTTACGTTAACTCTGCTTGGCCGGCGCTTGAGCCTTCCCCGCCGGGTGGAACCGCGTACAGTCCCGCCCGTCAACCAAGCGGGGACTTCAGGACATGGACGAGCGACGCAAGAACGTGCGCGACAAGGTCATCTACGGCGCCGTCGCGTCCAAGGACCAGAAGGCCAAGGAATGTGTCGTGCGCGACATTTCCGAGGAAGGCGCCCGTATCGAATTCCGAAGCGGCGCCCGCCTGCCCAAGGACGACATGACGCTGGCCATTGCCCGCAAGGGCCGCTCTTTCCTCGCCAAGGTGATCTGGTGGCGCGACAACATCGTCGGCGTCGCCTTCACCGATCCGCCGGTGGAGAGCAAGGAAAGCTCCGACATCGAAGCGCGGCTGCGCAAGAGCGAGAAGAAGAAGCGCGAGCTGCAAAAGCAGATCCAGAAGCTGCTGGGTCAGTAGAGCTCGTCGCATTCTCTCGCAACGACCGCCGCCCTCATCCCTCATCCTGAGGGACGCCGTACTTACGCCGCGTCTCGAAGGATGGCCACAACTCTCTGTGCATCTCATTCATGGTTCGAGACGGCGCCAAGAGGCGCCTCCTCACCATGAGGGCGGAGTCCGGAACATTCAAACAAAAACGGCCGGTGATCGCTCACCGGCCGTTTTTCATGTCTCAACCTCGGTCAGGCTTATGCCTTCACGAGCGGCCCCTTTGCCGAGCCCGAGCCGCCTTTCGGACCACCCGACTTCGGCTTCTTGGCCGCGCCGCGCTTCGCCGGCAGCTTCTCCGGCTTCGGCGTCACCGGACCATCGACGAATTCGAAGCCGATGCTTTCCTGCTCGACGCCGAGCACCGCTTCGTCCTTCTTCAGGATGACGCGGACATGGCCGCCATTCTTGAGCTTGCCGAACAGCAACTCGTCAGCCAGCGGCTTCTTGATGTGTTCCTGGATCACGCGGCCCATCGGGCGCGCACCCATCTGCTCGTCATAGCCGTGCTGGATCAGCCAGGCCTTGGCGGGGTCGGACAGTTCGATGGTGACGTCGCGGTCTGCAAGCTGGGCTTCGAGCTGCAGCACGAACTTCTCCACCACCATCCCGATCACCTCCGAGTTCAGATGCGCGAAGGACACGACCGCATCGAGGCGGTTGCGGAATTCCGGCGCGAACTGCCGGTTGATCGCCTCCTGATCCTCGCCTTCCCGCTTGCCACGGGTGAAGCCGAAGGCTGCACGTGCCATGTCGGCGGCGCCGGCATTGGTCGTCATGATCAGGATGACGTTGCGGAACGAGACCTGCTTGCCGTTGTGGTCGGTCAGCCGGCCGTGATCCATCACCTGCAGCAACACGTTGTACAGATCCGGATGCGCCTTCTCGATTTCGTCGAGCAGCACCACGCAATGCGGATGCTGGTCCACGCCATCGGTCAGCAGGCCGCCCTGGTCGAAGCCGACATAGCCGGGAGGCGCGCCGATCAGGCGCGACACCGTATGCCGCTCCATGTACTCCGACATGTCGAAGCGCAGGAGTTCGACGCCGAGCGACGCCGCGAGCTGCTTGGCGACTTCGGTCTTGCCGACGCCGGTCGGTCCCGAGAACAGGTAGGACCCGATCGGTTTTTCCGGTTCGCGCAGGCCCGCACGTGCCAGCTTGATCGATGCGGTCAGCGCCTCGATCGCCTTGTCCTGGCCGAACACCACCCGCTTGAGCGTGGTCTCCAGGTGCTTGAGCACCTCGGCATCGTCCTTCGACACGCTCTTGGGCGGGATCCGCGCCATGGTCGCGATGGTGGTTTCGATCTCCTTGATGCCGATGGTCTTCTTGCGCTTGCTTTCGGCCACCAGCATCTGCGCCGCACCGGATTCGTCGATCACGTCGATCGCCTTGTCCGGCAGCTTGCGGTCGTGGATGTAGCGCGACGACAGCTGCACCGCGGCCTCGATGGCTTCGTTGGTATATTTCAGCTTGTGATAGTCCTCGAAATAAGGCTTCAGCCCCTTCAGGATCGAGATCGCGTCTTCAACAGTGGGTTCGTTGACGTCGATCTTCTGGAACCGGCGCACCAGAGCGCGGTCCTTCTCGAAGTGCTGGCGATATTCCTTGTAGGTAGTCGAGCCCATGCAACGGATCGCACCCGAAGCCAGAGCGGGCTTGAGCAGATTCGAGGCATCCATCGCGCCGCCCGAGGTGGCGCCGGCGCCGATCACCGTGTGGATCTCGTCGATGAACAGGATCGCATTCGGATGCGCTTCGAGTTCCTTGAGCACCTGCTTCAGGCGTTCCTCGAAGTCACCGCGATAGCGCGTTCCGGCCAGCAGCGTGCCCATGTCCAGCGAGAACACGGTGGCCGCCGACAACACTTCCGGCACGTCGCTGTCCACGATGCGCTTGGCCAGACCTTCGGCAATCGCCGTCTTGCCGACGCCGGCTTCGCCGACGAATAGCGGATTGTTCTTCTGACGGCGGCACAGGACCTGGATCGCGCGGTTGATCTCGGCCGTACGTCCGATCACCGGATCGATCTTGCCGTCACGCGCCTTCTTGTTGAGGTTGACGCAATAGGTGTCGAGCGCCTCGCCCTTCTTCTTGGCGTCGTCACCGTTCTTGGTCTCGGTCTCTTCGTCAACGCCGCGCACCGGCCGCGCCTCGGAGACCCCCGGCCGCTTGGCAATGCCGTGGCTGATGTAATTCACTGCGTCGTAGCGCGTCATGTCCTGCTCCTGCAGGAAATAGGCGGCATGACTTTCGCGCTCGGCGAAGATCGCGATCAGCACATTGGCGCCGGTCACTTCTTCGCGACCCGACGACTGCACGTGAATGACGGCGCGCTGAATCACGCGCTGGAAACCGGCGGTCGGCTTCGCGTCATCCGCACCATCCGTCACCAGATTTTCGAATTCGGTTTCGAGATAATTGACAAGGCTTCCACGCAGCTTGTCGAGATCGACGCTGCATGCCCGCATCACCGCCGCGGCGTCGCTGTCATCCACCAGCGACAGCAGGAGATGCTCCAGCGTCGCATACTGGTGATGCCGCTCGTTCGCGAGCGAGAGCGCCCGATGCAGCGATTGTTCAAGGCTTTGAGAAAAAGTTGGCATTCCGCGTCCTCGTTGGCCCCCACCATCATGATCGTCGTTGCCGGGTCAGGCAACAAGAACCTTCTCACATATAGTGATGTCTGGTCGTGGTGGAAGGCTGGTTCCCGCTGCTTGTTGTGACGTGTCCGCAGAGCACGTTGTTCATTCCAGCACACTGTCACATGCGCTGTTGACGCGGCTGGACGGCCGCGTTCGCCTCACATCAGTTCAATGCAAGACCCGTTCCCGGTTTCCGGGAATTCACGGCGAGGCTACTTCTTTTCCATCACGCATTGCAAAGGATGCTGGTGCTTGCGCGCAAAATCCATCACCTGCGTCACTTTGGTTTCGGCAATCTCATAGGTGAAAACGCCGCACTCCCCGATCCCGTGATGATGAACGTGGAGCATGATCTGCGTCGCCGCCTCGGCGTCCTTCTGGAAGAATTTCTCCAGGACATGGACGACGAATTCCATCGGCGTGTAATCATCGTTGAGGATCAGCACGCGATACAGGTTGGGGCGCTTGGTCTTGGGTTTGACCTTGGTGATGACGGAGGTGGCCGGCCCACCGGGCGCGCCGGACCGGTTGTCGTCCTCCGCCATGCCACGCGGCTGCCGGCGGCGATCGTCGGGTGCGCCGGCTACAGGCATCTGGATGCCGTCAGGCATGAATGTCGAAGGTTTCTGGAACATGGCGCCTGTATAAAAGTCCCTAGCGGATAATGGCCAGCCCCGAATTGACAGCGTCCCCAGCCACGACGTGCCAGCGGACGCCTCAGGCGCGAAAGCGCCCCGGGTCGCCCTTGGGCCGGACGCTGTCCGTTGCAGGACCGACGCAGCCAATATGGGTTCCTGGGGCCATTCTCGCAAGCGCACCGCAGGTGCACCGAATGGCTCACCGCGCACCCGCCTGATGGCCCCCGGTCCGATCAGGGTTAACCGACCGTGCTCGATTTGACCGGATTCGCAAGCCAGCCATTTAACCATCGTTCACGATGATACCGGACGCACGTCCAACGGCCTGCCAATAGTCGGCTTTTTACCGATTTTCTGAGGACACCTTTACCACCTGTTTAGCCGCAGCCGTGGACATAACCGCCAGAAATCTACCAGTGGTGGTAACAATGTTTATTCAGTCCGTGTCGAACCAGGCAAAGCGCCTTGCAGCCAGGTTTGCCCGCCACGACGGCGGCAATATCGCCATGACCTTCGCGGTTGCTCTGGTGCCCCTGCTCGGCTTCGTGGGCGCCGCCGTCGACTATTCCCGCGCCAACGCCGCCCGCTCGGCGATGCAGGTGGCCCTCGACTCTGCAGCCCTGATGGTTTCGAAGGATCTGTCCGCCAATCCCACTCTGTCGGCCGCCGACGTCACGACCAAGGCGACTGCCTATTTCAACGCGCTGTACACTAATACGAATGCCAGCCAGGTGGCGGTGACAGCGAGCTACACCACCAACTCGAAGGACGGCTCGACCGTTACTGTCAACGGCACCGGTGTCGTCGCAACCGATTTCATGAAGATGGTCGGCTTCCCCCAGATGGGGATCAGCAGCGCCTCGACCACGACCTGGGGCTCGACGCGCATGCGCGTCGCCATAGCGCTCGACGTCACCGGGTCTATGCAGTTCAGCGGAAAGATGACCGCAATGAAAAGTGCGGCCAAGAACCTGATTGATACGCTGAGCGCTAATTCGCGGATGACCGAGGACCTCTATATCTCGATCATCCCATTTGCGCAGATGGTCAATGTCGGATCGAGCAACAGAAACGCAGCATGGATCAAGTGGACGGACTGGGATTCTGCCAATGGCAGCAACGTCTGCAACAATTATAATAGCCGTGGTCAGTGCACCAGTTCGACCTGGGTGCCAGCCAGCCACAACAACTGGAACGGCTGCGTGACCGATCGCGACCAACCCTACGACACGACGGCGGATGCTCCGACAACGGACTCCACGCGTTTCCTGGCCAATCAGTACAATGCCTGCCCGGCGCAGATCCTGCCGATGACGTCTGCCTACGGCGGCACTAATGTTAAGACGCTGAAAGACAAGATCGACGCCTTGTCACCAAATGGCGGCACGAACCAACCGATCGGCATGGCGTGGGCCTGGTTGACCCTGCAGATCGGCAGCGATCCTTTCCCCGCCCCGGCGAAAGATTCCAACTACAAGTACACCGACGCCATCATCTTGCTGTCCGACGGCACGAATACCAAAGATCGTTGGTACGGGAACGGTAACGACCCGTCGCCCGAGGTCGATGCGCGCCAGAAATTGCTTTGCGACAACATCAAGGCTGAGTACGTCAACAGCAAGCGCAAGACGGTCGTCTATACCATTCAGGTCAATACCGACGGAGGTCCGGACGCCACCATGCTGAAATACTGCGCGGATTCCGGCAATTATTATGCGACCACCAATGCCAGCGGCATCGCCACCGCATTCACAGCAATCGGCAACTCGCTCAACGCATTGCGCGTGTCAAAGTAACGCGGCGCATGCGCTGAAACAAAAACGCCCGGCCATCATGGCCGGGCGTTTTGATTTGAAAACCGTATCGCTTAGCGCGCCGGGGTCATCCTGGCGACGAAGCCCTCGAAGGGCTTGTACGCCTGCTTGGCGAGATCGACATAGAGTTCGCTGATCTTGTGCGATTCAGCGACGAAGGATTCATAGGCCGACTTGGCGTATTCGGTCTGCACTTCAAGCACCTTGTCGAGCGACTGCACGCCGGACAGTTTGGTCACGAAGGCGTTGCCGTCCTCGAACGACTTCTTGGTGTAGTCGCCAACCGCGACAGCGATAGCCTGTGCGCCGTTCTGAAGCGTGGCCGCCGACGCGACTGCACTTTCGAACTGCTCCTTGCCGTACTGCTGGATGTCTTCGACCTTGATCACTGCAAATCCTTTCCCGGATTGAACGGGTCAGCCGCAACCGGGTGAGCCCCGGTCTGATCTGACCGGCCCATCTATCGTGCAGTGCACAACCTAGTCAAGAATCTTGTGCAATGCACAATCTTTACCATTGGCGATAAATGCACGGGTGGCTTGCAAGGGTTGCTTAACCTTTTGGAAACTCGCCGGACCTACCCTGATTTCTTGCATTGGTGCGTTAGGGTCAAAAGCCCAAAAATTGCATGAGTACATACTCTTAGCCAGAATGGCCGCGTATGCTTCTGCCATCCCGCCGAGAGAACCGCTCAGGCTGACGCTTAAAACTGAGACACATCTTCGGTGTTGGGCATAATTTAGCCTCACGATCCGGGGAATGAGACTGATCTGACGGGGAAGTTCATGCTTCGCACAACGTTTGCTTCGTCGCGCACCTTGCGGGTGTGCGCTCTTGGGCTGGCAACCCTCAGCATCGCCGTCATCTTTACGACTGACAGCGCGGATGCCCGCCGGCGACATAAGTCGCGAAGCCACGTGGTGCGCGTCTCGAGTTACAATCCCGCCTTCTCCTCGATCATCGTCGACGGCAATTCCGGCGCGGTCCTGTCGTCGAACAATCCGGACGGCTCGCGGCATCCGGCGTCGCTGACCAAGATCATGACGCTGTACATGCTGTTCGAGAAGCTGGAAGCCGGCAAACTCACCCTCGACAGCGAAATGGACGTCTCGCAGCACGCCTCCGTGCAGGCCCCGACCAAACTGGGCCTGCGCCCCGGTCAGACGCTGCGTGTTGAGGACGCCATCAAGGCGCTGGTGACCCGCTCCGCCAATGACGCCGCCGTGGTGATCGCCGAAGCCATTGCCGGCGACGAAGACGACTTCGCCAAGCTGATGACCAAAAAGGCGCGCGCACTCGGCATGAGCCGCACGGTGTATCGCAATGCCTCCGGCCTCCCGGATGATGCGCAGGTGACGACCGCCCGCGACCAGTCGGTGCTCGGCCGTGCCATCCAGGATCGCTTCCCGCGTTATTACCGCTACTTTGCCACCGCCTCCTTCAACTATCGCGGCCGCAATATCCGCAACCACAACCGCCTGATCGGGTCAGTCGAAGGCGTCGACGGCATCAAGACCGGTTACACCCGCGCCTCCGGCTTCAACCTTGTCTCGTCCATGAAGCGCGGCAACCGCTATCTGGTCGGCGTCGTGCTTGGCGGCCGCAGCGGCGGCGCCCGTGACGCCGCGATGCGCAACCTGCTCGCCGAGAACCTGGACAAGGGTGCCACCCGCCGCACCGTGGCCGCGATCACCGAGCGCAATCCGTCCGAGGCCGCAACCGAGGTCGCCGAGGCCGAGGCCCAGGCGCGTCCGACCGAAACCAAACAGGTCAACGGCGCCATTCAGGTGGCCGCTGCAACGCCGGTCGTCGCTGAGCCGGCCGCCGAGCCGCCGGCTCGCGTCGCCACGCCCGCGGCCCGTCCGTCCGTCTTCGCTGCCGCCACCGCAGCCCTGCCCCCGGCGGCGCCGGTGCCGCAGGCCCGCAAGCCGGAGCCTGGCCCGCTGAATTCAGGCGTCATCCAGTCCGAGCCCGTCTCGATCATTCCGGGCTCGTCAGAGCCGATGAAGCCGGTTCGCGTTCGCACCGTTCAGGTCAAGTCCGGCCAGTACAAGCTGGCCTCCGCCGGCGGCGAGCAGCCCGCTCCGCCGACCACCACCAACGCTATCACGGCACGTTCTGAACCCACCGCCCGCTCGCCCGAGACCACTAACTCGCTCTATGCCCGCTCGGAGATGCCCCGCCAGCCGGCAGGCTTCGGCACCGGCAATGGGCTTCTCGGCGTCCTGCCGGCCCAGGGAAGCGCTCAGGGCGGCACCCAGATGGCCTATGCCGATCCGTCGCCGCGCAGCGCGCCCGCCCCTCAGGCCCCTGCTCCGCAGGCCGTACAGCAGGGCGGCGCTATCAAGCCCGTCGCGTCCCATACCGGCTGGATCATCCAGGTCGGCGCGCTGGAAAGCGAGAGCGAGGCACGGATCCGCCTCGACGCCGCGCGTGAACAGGCCCGCGGCCTGCTCGGCAAGGCCGATCCGTTCACTGAAACCGTCGTCGGCAAGGGCGACAGGAAGCTCTACCGCGCCCGCTTCGCCGGCCTCGACCGCGAGAAAGCCGAAGCCGTCTGCAAGACGCTGAAGCGTTCCGAGATCTCCTGCATCACCATCAAGAACTGATCGACCGATACCGTCGGATACGCAAATGGCCGGGACATTGTCCCGGCCATTTTGCTTTTGGTCACCATAAATCCCTGTGGCGACAACCTCTCGTCAAGACTTAGCCGCTACAAACTCAGACAGGGATTGATCGACCATGCCGGACAACGGTGGGCGATAGGGCGTTCTCAGAGAAACGGAAGCTGCTCGCAGTTGTAGCGTAAAAGCGTGCTGGAGTTAGCTGCGATGCGTGCGAAGCAGAGTGTCCTTGGCCTCGTTGACCCGGGCCGCCAGGTACGTCGAGCCCCCCTGGTCGGGATGCAGTTTCTTCATGAGGGATCGGTGCGCGCGGCTGATCTCGTCGCGGGCCGCACCCGGCTTCACGCCAAGGATCTGATAAGCCTCCTCCTCCGTCATTTTACTGCCAGGCGGCGCGCGGTCGTTCCGCCCTGCCGTATCGCCCTGCGCGTGCTGACGCCAAGCGGGAAACCGGCGGTCAAGATAACTTTCAAGTAACGCCACGCTCTCCGCGTCGAAGCCGGCCATCATCGCCGCCAGTTGCGGCAGGTCGAATGCATCGAGCGATTGTCCGGCATAGGGCCCGGCCACGATCCGTCCGCTGAGCTGGCCGCTGTCGTGGTCGAGGGTCATGTCCAGAAAAGCCGAGCGGACCTGCGAGGTCTGGCCCGGCGACTTTGCCCCGCCCCCGAACATGCCGCCGATATTGCCGAAGCCCGCGGTGCCGAACGGCGCCCAGCCCAAGAGGCCCGCGCCGAAGATTCCCAGCGGGATCGCCACCGCCAGTTCGCCCTTGATGCCGGTGAAGGCCGCAACGGCCAGCGCCAGCACCCCGCCGGCCAGCTTGATGCCGCGCGCCAGCAGCGTCGGATTTGCCGAGCGGAACATCTGCAGCAGCGTATAGAGCACAAAGACGGCGAGCGCGCCGGCGATCAAAGTAGGCATGACCGATAGATAGTCGGTTGCGGCCTCTCGCGAAAGCCGCGCCTTACTTCATCTGGCCGAGCAGCTTTGCCGCACCCGGTGCCGATGATGCCAGCCGCGTCAGAGCTTCCCGTCCGCCGGCGGCATAGGCGGCCACCGCGCGCAGCAATTCGCGAAGCTGCGCAGCCGCTCCCGGATCGAACCGGCACCAGGCGCCGCCGGTGAGCCGTGCAATCTCGCGAAACGCCCGTTCGGCCGCCGGGTCCTGGCCTTCCTGGAACATGAAGACCGGCACTTTCAGGAGGCCGAGTTCACCAGCCCGCGCACAGAGCTCGTCAACGGACTCCTCCATGGCGTCGCCCACGAACACCAGCGCCCGCACGCCGGAGGCCACCGCCTCGCGCCGCGTCTCCGACAGCACCCTGCCAATCTGCGTGTGCCCGCCCTGGCAGGAGATCTTGCCCATCAGCCGCGCCAGTTGCGCGGTGTCCGAAATCCAGCCGGTCGCGCGACACTCGCTGAGGCCACGGAAATAGACGAGACGAATATCGAGACTGCCGATCGATGCGGCCTCGCGAAACATGTCGGCCTGCAGCGTACAGGCCATGTCCCAGGTCGGCTGCCGGCTCATGGTGGCATCGAGCGCGAACACCAGCCGCCCGCGCCCGCCCGCCGCATGCGGCGCCATCGCTTTTGCTTTCGCAACAAATGCTGCGATGTCGGCCGATGCCGACGGTTGGGTCAGCGCATCGGTCTTGGATTTGGGAACGGTGGGATCGCTGGCCATTTGAACTCGCACTTGCTGCGAGCTTCATGTGGCGAGCACGGGCGGCGCGGTCAACCGCGCCGCAGAACTCAGTTCACGCTCGGCGTATATTGCGCGATCTTGCTCGGGTCAGTCGCATTGCTCTGCTGAGCCGGCTGTTCGAGAATCTTCGGCTTGCCGTTGACCGGCGCCAGCTTGCTGTCGTCGTCGAGGAACTTGTCGAGCAGTCCCTGAATCTTGGTCTTCAGAGTATCGGGGCCCCGATCGCTCATGTCGGTGTGCTGTGCACCGGTGTTCACGACCGTGATACCGGCCTTCTCGCAAATATCGTCATCCGGCACCACGCCGGGATCCGGCTTGAACACCGAGTCGTGCGAACGGAACGACAGGATCTTGAACTTGCCATCGGTCATGAACGGCACGCGCAGATTATCCAGCGTCACGACCTTCTTGACGTCATCCGGGAATTCCTTGGCGTAGAACATCGAGATGTCACCGCCGTTGGAATGACCGACCAGTGTCAGATGATCATAGTCGGAGTTCGGCTGAATCTTCTTCAGCTCCTTGACCGCAAACTTGATGTTCTGCACGCCGCGCTCATAGACCGGCAGACGGCCAACATAGATCTCGCCGACCTTGGTCACGAGCGGAGCGTCGGTATCGAGATCGTGCTGGATGCTGACGGCCATATAGCCGCGCGCCGCAAACACGTTCGCGAGGAACGAGTATTCGGTGAACTTGACGGTGTTACCGTGATTGAGGACTGCGACCGGCAAGGTGATCATGCCGGCATTGGCCTGCATTTCCTTGTCGCGACGAACGGCAATGTCGACCTGCACGGGACGATTACGCGACGCGTCGAAGAACGTCAGCGTCTCATGCCGAATGGCCCACTTCGACGCGGTAAAATACGCGGCGGTGGTCAGCACGCAAACCGAAAGCAGGATGAGAAGTCCGCGTTTCATGTTCGTCCCTGATCGGCCACTCAGCTAGAAGGCCGTTGGCCGGCTACAGCACTTATGGGCCGAAATGGCCTCAAGCGGCTGCTTCAACAGCATATATGTCACAGCCCGGTGACAGGAAGGCTAAATATTGTGAATTCCGAGCCATGTTATTGTGCGTCGCACCCGTTTCTTGTGCACCTGCTAAAGAAAACCACGACCGAATTGAGCGATTTTGAACGAATTTCGCAAGAGATCGGAATTTCAAAAACGCTCTGATTTCAACGACAAATCAACTGTCGAACGGGCTACTCGTTCCCCGGTAAAAGACAATGATACCTGTACTATCAGCGCAAAGTTGAGTGCGGCGTCGTTCATAGCCCGCCGAACGGGGAGCGCCGGCTTTACCAGTTGGACGCGACTCAGTTGCCAAGGATGTCGTGAACATCCAGCGGCTTGTCGACCTGCGCAAACCACTCGGCGCGGTTGGCGGCCCGGCGACGGCCCCGCTCATCGAGCGGGAGCTTCAACTTGCGCAGCAGTTCGATGACTTCCTCGCGCGCTGTGACATGGCCCATGCTCGGACGGCGCCCGAGCGTGGCTTCGTTGAGATCGTCCAGCGCCGTCAGGCCACGCGGGAAGAACTCACGATACATCACGCGCTCGGCGAGACCGTCGATGGCGCGGAAACCGAGCTGCAGCGAGAGTTGATCGAGCACGCCGGCGACCAGCATCTTGTTGCGCGAGCCGAGCATCGAGAGCCGGTTGCGCACCACGATCCAGTCTGTGGTGGAGCCATCGTGCTGACGGCGCTTGCGCCGCGCCTCACGCGCCATCTTCGAATAGTGGCTCTCGCCGGTCACCTTGTAGCTGACGGGATCGACGGCGCCGAGCACATCGAAATCGAGGAAGCTGTCATTGATCGGCGTCACCAGCGTATCGGCCATCGAATGCGCCAGACGCATCAGATAGGTATCACTGCCGGGCGTATCGATGACGATGAAATCATGGGTGCGCTCCACCGCGCTCACTGCGGCCATGAACTGCTCGAGTTCGAAGGCTTCGTTGTCGGCGATCTGCATCGTCTCACCGAGCTTGATGCAGCTATGGGTCGGCACGTCGAGCCCGAGCCCGCAACTGGCGGCCCATGCGGAGCGGTTGGCGATGTAGCGCGTAAAACTCTGCTGGCGGCAATCGAGATCGATGGTGGCGACACGCTGGCCGGCCTTCAAAAGCGCCACGGCGATGTGGAGTGCGGTGGTCGATTTGCCCGACCCGCCCTTCTCATTGCCGAGAACGACCACATGCGCCGTGCCGGACTGCCCCTGGGTGGTTTGCATCAGCATCGTACAATCCTTCAATCCATCTTCAAATCGCGAGGGATGGCGGTGGTCAAGCGAAATGCATGGGCATTCCGCCGTGCGGGCGACCAGACGCGCTTAATCATGAATCTCCGGCCAGTTGCGGCATCGGACACCCGCCAGCCTGGTATCGTGAGGCTTGGGTGATCCCGCCAGCTTTGATAAGCAGGGCGCACGCCCTCACCCGCCGCAGCCAGCAACAAGAACGAGCCGCAATGCCCCGCACTCCGATCGTCGCCCGCACCCTGCCCGCCCTTCGCAAGGCACTCGACGGCCTGCGCGCGCGCAAGGCGACCATTGGCCTGGTGCCGACCATGGGCGCGCTGCATGACGGCCACGTCTCGCTGGTCCGCCTCGCCCAGCGCCGCACCAGCAAGGTCGTGGTGTCGATTTTCGTCAATCCGACGCAATTCGCGCCGACCGAGGACTTCGGCTCCTATCCGCGGACCTGGAAGAGCGACCTCGCCAAGCTGACCGAAGCCGGCGTCGACCTGATCTGGAATCCCGACGCCAAGGTGATGTATCCGGAAGGCTTCGCAACCAGGATCACCACCGAAGGTCCGGCCACCGCCGATCTCGAGGATCGGTTTCGCCCGCATTTCTTCGGCGGCGTCGCCACCGTCGTCGGCAAGCTGTTCACGCAGGTGCGGCCCGACATGGCGTTCTTCGGCGAGAAGGACTATCAGCAGCTCAAGGTCGTGACGCGCATGGCGCGGGATCTCGATCTCGGTGTCAAGGTGACCGGCGCCACCACCGTGCGCGAACGCGACGGCCTCGCGATGTCATCGCGCAACGTCTATCTCTCCCCCGAAGACCGCGCGACCGCACCGGTGCTGTATCGCGCGATGAAGGAAACCGCCAGGCGCTTGCGTGCCGGCGATAGTTTCGAGGCCGCCATGGCGGGCGGCGCCGCGATGATCACCGCCGCAGGCTTCGCACTCGACTACTTCGAGGCGCGCCATGCGGAGTCACTGGCGCCAATAGCCTCAATCAAGGACGGCCCGGTGCGCCTGCTGGTAGCCGCAAGGATCGGCAAGACGCGGCTAATCGACAATATCGGGGTGTAGTCCACCGCGTCATTCCGGGGCAGGACGGACCGCGCAGCGGGCCGAACTGAGCCCGGAATCTTGGAGTGTTTTGCGCTGAACAGGTCGGGATTCCCTG
Organism: Tardiphaga sp.; assembly: GCF_041424195.1. Lineage (NCBI taxonomy): Bacteria > Pseudomonadati > Pseudomonadota > Alphaproteobacteria > Hyphomicrobiales > Nitrobacteraceae > Tardiphaga > Tardiphaga sp. The sequence continues at coordinate 30,200 of NZ_JBGMOE010000213.1, forward strand.
CCACTCCAAGTGGAGTGGCTGAGGTTCGCGTCCGGCAAGTGCCGGCCGCGCCCTCAGGCAAACCAAATGGTTTGCCGGGGAATGACAGTGTGGGGCGGCAAGACAGCACCCAAACATTTTTTCCTATCTCTATTGACAACATCCCTATATTGATTATTTTCCGCTGCGTCCTGCCCCACCGAGAGGGGCGATCGCGATCGTCACGATTGCGGGGCGGGATGCGGTGGACGCCGGAGATGCGGCGTCACGGGATGTGTGGGTAACGGCTGTCTGCGGGCAGGCCGCATCGTCTGTGGTCAGGATACCACTGGGACAGGCGGCACGGCTTGCTGGCGGATGGAACGAGCCCGCAGATCAAGTGACGGACGACCAGATTCGAAACGCGTCCGGCCCAAGAGCTGCGCTCCCCCGGCCCTGTCGCGCAGGGCCAAACAAGGGTGACCTTGATCGGTCGCCTGGGCAAGCATTCAGCAAGCCGACAAAACACCGCAGGCGGAACGTCGGGCAATCGCCCGTGCTTCCGAAAGTCCTGATGCGCCAACTTGCGGAAGACCGCATCGGCATCAGGCCCAG
>NZ_JBGMOE010000214.1:0-3404 GCF_041424195.1 Tardiphaga sp.
AGACCTATTACGAGTGGATGGAGAACATCCAGCCGTGGTGCATCTCGCGCCAGCTGTGGTGGGGCCATCAGATCCCGGCCTGGTACGGTCCGGACGGCAAGGTGTTCGTCGCCGAGACCGAAGAGGAAGCCGTCGCGAATGCGCTCGGCTACTACGTCGAGCAGGAAGTCATCACGGAAGAGCAGGGTCATGACATGGCGCTCGATCCCGACCTGCGCGCCGGCTTCATCACCCGCGACGAGGACGTGCTCGATACCTGGTTCTCATCGGCGCTGTGGCCGTTCTCGACGCTCGGCTGGCCGCAAAGCTCGGTCGACGTCGATCGTTACTATCCGACCAATGTGCTGGTCACCGGCTTCGATATCATCTTCTTCTGGGTCGCCCGGATGATGATGATGGGCATGCATTTCAAGAAAGAAGTGCCATTCCCGACCGTCTACATCCACGCCCTCGTCCGCGACGAGAAGGGCGCCAAGATGTCGAAGTCGAAGGGCAACGTCATAGATCCCTTGAACCTGATCGACCAGTACGGCGCCGATGCGCTGCGCTTCACGCTGGCCGCCATGGCCGCGCAGGGCCGCGACATCAAGCTCGCGACCCAGCGCGTCGAGGGCTATCGCAACTTCGCAACCAAGCTCTGGAATGCCTGCCGCTTCGCCGAGATGAACGAGTGCGTGCTGCCGGCGGGCTTCGATCCGACCAAAGCCAAGGAAGTGCTCAACCGCTGGATCGCGCATGAGACCGTGAAGGCCACGCGCGAAGTCACTGAAGCCATCGAAGCCTATCGTTTCAACGATGCGGCGGGCGCGGCCTATCGCTTCGTCTGGAACGTGTATTGCGACTGGTATCTCGAGCTCGCCAAGCCGTTCATGATGGGCGAGGACGGCCCGGCCAAGACCGAGACCCGCGCGATGGTCGCCTGGGCCCGCGACGAGATCCTGAAGCTGCTGCATCCGTTCATGCCGTTCATCACGGAGGAGCTCTGGGCAGTCACCGCGCCACGCGATGGTCTGCTGGCGCTGGCACCATGGTCCCGCAAAGCGAGCGGTCTGACGCGCGAGCAGGAAGCCCTGATCATCGCGACCGCCGCGAGCGATCCGATCGTCGCACCGATCCTGATGGGCGATCCCGAACCGGTCGCCGACTTCAAGGATGACGCCGCCGAAGCCGAAATCGGCTGGGTCATCGATCTGGTGACGGAGGTTCGTTCGGTGCGTGCCGAGATGAACATCGTGCCGGCGACATTGACGCCACTGGTGCTGGCCGGAGCGTCTGCGGAAACTCAGGCCCGCGCTCAACGTTGGAGCGATGTGGTGAAGCGCCTGGCGCGTCTCGGCGATATATCCTTCGCCGATGTCGCGCCGCAGGGCGCCGTGCAGCTCCTGATCCGCGGCGAAGTCGCAGCACTGCCGTTGAAGGGCGTCATCGATCTCGGCGCCGAGAAGACGCGCCTCGACAAGGAGCTTGCGAAAGCCGAAGCCGACATCAAGCGCGCTGACGCCAAGCTTTCGAACGAGAAGTTCGTCGCCAATGCGGCGGAAGAAATCGTCGAGGAAGAGCGCGAGAAGCGCGAGGCAGCCGAGGCCCGCAAGGCCAAGACGCTGGAAGCGCTGGAGCGTCTCAAGAACGCGGTGTGAGTTTGACCGTAGGATGGGTTGAGCGCAGCGAAACCCATCTCTTTCGCGCATGTGGGTGACGGGTTTCGCGAAGACGCGCTACCCATCCCGCGGCTCACACCCGCGGAAACGGCTTGCTGAGATACTTCGACCCGCGCACCCCATACCGCCACGGCAGCTCGACCGCCTTGGTGATACCGATGCGGATGCCGGCGACGACGTCCGGCGCCTCCGTTCGCGCATGAATGGCGATCGGCGGCTTGTCCAGCGCCAGCCCGTTATGGGCGATGCTGATGCCGAGCGCCTGGCAGACCTTGCCAGGTCCGGAACACAGCATGCGCTCATCCTGCAGCCCGCGCCGCAGCTGCATCTCGCCAATCCCGAAGGTCGGCTGCAGTGCCCGGATCAGCACAGCGCTGGCCGCCCCCTCGGCCTCGCAGACGAAGTTCACGCACCAGTGGATGCCGTAGGAGCGGTAGACATAGGCAAAGCCGGGCGGCCCGAACATGATCTGGTTGCGCGGCGTCGGTCCATTGAAGGAATGGGCCGCGGGCTCGGTGTGATGATAGGCCTCGACCTCGACGATCTCGCCACCGACGCCATCCACCAGGAGCGTCGCGCCGATCAGTTCGGGAGCCACATCGTGCACACTCCGCGCAAAAAAGCTGCGTTTGAGTGCCTTGCCGAGCTTTTGAGGGATTTGGTGAGGTTTTGGAGCCATTCTGCCCGCTATGTTATGATGCAGAGCCGGGCAAGGCGAGGGCGGGTTGCAGGACAGGGCCCGGCGGATTACCTAAGGCTTCACTCAGAACGGACAGTTCATGGTCGTCGTCCTCGATACCGTCTCCACCACACCGCTCCGCCCGCGTCACCCTGAAAAAGTGAATCGGCCGGATTCGGTCTCGCCGCCGAAGCCGGACTGGATCCGGGTTCGCGCGCCGACCAGCCGTGGCTACGGGGACACTCGCAAGATCGTCAAGGAAAACGGCCTCGTCACCGTGTGCGAGGAGGCCGGCTGCCCGAATATCGGCGAATGCTGGCAGAAGAAGCATGCGACCTTCATGATCATGGGGGATACCTGCACCCGGGCCTGCGCATTCTGCAACGTCAAGACCGGCATCCCCGGCGCACTCGACGCGCTGGAGCCTGCCCATGTCGCCGAAGCCGTCCGCAAACTCGGCCTGCATCATGTGGTCATCACGTCGGTGGACCGCGACGATCTCGCCGATGGCGGCGCCGAGCATTTCGCGCAGACGATTCGCGCCATCCGCGCGGCGTGCCCGACAACCACCATCGAAATCCTGACGCCGGACTTCCTGCGCAAGCCGGGCGCTCTTGAAGTCGTCGTCGCGGCCAAGCCGGACGTGTTCAACCACAATCTCGAGACCGTTCCGTCGCGCTATCTCACGGTGCGGCCCGGTGCGCGCTACTTCCATTCGCTCCGCCTGCTGCAGAAGGTCAAGGAACTCGACCCGACCATCTTCACCAAGTCCGGCATCATGGTTGGCCTCGGGGAGGAGCGCCACGAGGTGCTGCAGGTGATGGACGACATGCGCTCCGCCGATATAGACTTCCTGACCATCGGCCAGTATCTGCAGCCGACCCGCAAGCATCACGTGGTGTCGCGTTACGTCACGCCCGATGAGTTCAGCGGCTATGAGAAGGTCGCCTATACCAAGGGCTTCCTGATGGTCTCCGCAAGCCCGCTGACGCGCTCGTCGCATCACGCAGGCGAGGATTTCGCCAAGCTGCAGGCAGCGCGCGCCGCTCTCGCGCGCTGAGAACGCG
>NZ_JBGMOE010000215.1:0-3337 GCF_041424195.1 Tardiphaga sp.
GCCTGTACGTTGAAGCCGAGGATGTCCTTGAAATCGGTCAGGCCGTTATTGCCGCCGAAGCCGAAATCGTTGCGGAAGAACGCCAGCAGCAGCGCATAGGTCATCGCCTGCGTGATGATCGACAGATAAACGCCGGTCACGCGGGAGCGGAATGCCAGCCAGCCGAAGCAGAAAGCCAGCAGCCCCGGCACCAGCAACACCATCAGCGCCGCGAACCAGAACATGTCGAAGCCGTACCAGTACCACGGCAGCTTGCTGTAGTTCAGGAACACCATGAAGTCCGGCAGAATCGGATTGCCATAGACGCCGCGCGAGCCGATCTGGCGCATCAGATACATGCCCATGGCATAGCCGCCGAGCGCGAAGAAGGCGCCGTGGCCGAGCGAGAGAATGCCGCAATAGCCCCAGATCAGATCGATCGAGAGCGCGAGAATGGCGTAGCAGACATATTTGCCGAACAGCGCCATCAGATAGGTCGGCACCTGCAGCGGCGAGTCCGCCGGCAGCAGCAGGTTCGACAGCGGAATGAGAATACCGACGGCGGCGACGATCAGCAGGAAGATCGTCGCGCTGCGGTCCAGCGTGCGGGTGAGGAAATGCGGGGTCATGCGAGCATCCCACTGTTGGCGCGCCACACACAGGCCCCCTCATGGTGAGGAGGCGCTTCTTCAGCGCCGTCTCGAACCATGAGGGAGTGTGGGGCCATCCTTCGAGACGCGGCCGAAAAGCGGCCGCTCCTCAGGATGAGGGACGGAGTTCTGCAGATACGTAGAAGCATGGGGTTCCAAATCTTCATCATGCTTCGATCGCCCTGCCCTTGAGCGCAAACAGACCGCGCGGCCGTTTCTGGATGAACAGGATGATCAGCACCAGAATGGCGATCTTGCCGAGCACCGCGCCCGCCACCGGCTCAAGAAACTTATTCGCGATGCCGAGCGACAGTGCGCCAACCAGCGTGCCCCACAGATTGCCGACGCCACCGAACACCACGACCATGAAACTGTCGATGATGTAGCTCTGGCCGAGATTGGGCGACACATTGTCGATCTGCGACAGTGCCACGCCGGCAATGCCCGCAATGCCGGAGCCAAGGCCGAAGGTCAGCGCATCCACACGCGAGGTCGCGATGCCCATGGACGCTGCCATGCGGCGATTCTGGGTCACCGCGCGCATCTCAAGTCCGATCGAGGTGTAGCGCAGCATCGCCAGCAGGATCGCGAATACGGCCAACGTGAAGCACAGGATCCAGAGCCGGTTATAGGTGATGGTGATCTGGCCGAGTTCAAACGCGCCCGACATCCAGGAGGGATTGCCGACCTCACGATTGGTCGGGCCGAACATGGTGCGCACCGCCTGCTGCAACACCAGCGACAGGCCCCAGGTGGCCAGCAGCGTTTCCAGCGGACGGCCATAGAGGAAGCGGATGATGGTGCGCTCGATGACGATGCCGAGCAGACCCGCGACGATGAAGGCCAGTGGTACGGCCATCAGCAGCGAATAGTCGAACAGGCCGGGATAGCTGGTGCGGATCACATCCTGCACCACGAAGGTGACATAGGCGCCGATCATCACCATCTCGCCATGCGCCATGTTGATCACGCCCATCACGCCGAAGGTGATGGCGAGGCCAATGGCAGCGAGCAAGAGAACCGAGCCGAGCGACAATCCGTACCAGGCGTTCTGGCCGATCGACCACAGCGTCTGCCGGCTGTTGATGGCGGTGATCGCGCTGGCAGCACGGCGCGCAACGCCGACGGTCTGGTCGCCAGGCAGGCTGGTGAGCAGCGCCAGCGCGTCCTGATCGCCGCGGCCCTTGATGATCGCGATGGATTCGATCTTCTCCGCTTCGGTCGCGTCTTCCTTGTAGAGCAGGATCGCGGCGCGGGCCTCAAGGAAGGCTTGCCTGGCCGCCTTGCTGGTTTCCTTTTCCAGCGCGGTCTCGATCACCGGCAGCATCGCGGTCTCGTGGCTCTTGAACACCGATTGTGCCGAGGCGATGCGCTTGGCGGGATCCGGCGACATCAGCGTGAGCCCGCCGAGTGCGGATTCGATATTGCGGCGAAGACGATTGTTGAGGCGCACGGCGGCGGCGCTGGCTGGCACCTCGGCGACGGCCTCGCCGGTCGCGGCGTCAGTCACCTTGCCGTCGGCGCCGGTGAGATAAACCTTCTTGCTGTCGGGGTCGGCCGAGAGCCGGCCTTCCTGCAGCGCGGCGATCACAGCGAAAGCCTGCGGATGGCCCGAGGTCGCGATGATGCCGACGGCTTCGTCCGTATCCGAGAAATCGTCATTGGCGAATTTGGCGACGGCATCCTCGAAAGGACCCGCAAGGGCCGGAATGGCAGTCGCGGCGATCAGCAGAAATGCAACAGCGATCGCGCGGAAACGATAAAGGAGATCAGTCACTGGAAAACCCCGGCCGAAGAAAAAAGAGAAGGCGGCGGCTTCACCGCCCTCTCCAGTTTTGGGAGTCTCGAGAGGAAACAGATAACGTCGTCACTGCGGACGCCGCGCGCCCGCAATGACTGACAACACGAAGCCTCAGAGCGAGATCAGGACCCCTGACCGCCGCACTTGTTGGTCTTGGTGTTGAAGTTGCCGCACTTCTTGCCGACCCAGTCGCCGATCAGGTCCTTGGAGCCGTCGAGCTCCTTCGACCATGCATCGCCAGCCACCAGCGCCGGGGTCTTCCAGACCACGTCGAACTGGCCATTGGCCTTGATCTCGCCGATGAACACCGGCTTGGTGATGTGGTGGTTCGGCAGCATCTTCGAGGTACCGCCGGTCAGGTTCTTGGCTTCGATGCCCGGCAGAGCGTCGATGACCTTGTCGGCTTCGATCGACTTGGCCTTCTCGACCGCCTTCACCCACATGTTGAAGCCGATCACGGTGGCTTCCATCGGATCGTTGGTCACGCGCTTCGGATTCTTGGTGAAGGCCTGCCATTCCTTGATGAACTTCTCGTTCTCGGGGCTCTTGATCGACTGGAAGTAGTTCCAGGCCGCGAGATGGCCGAGCAGCGGCTTGGTGTCGATGCCGGCAAGTTCTTCTTCACCCACCGAGAACGCAACCACCGGAATGTCGGTCGCCTTGATGCCCTGGTTGCCGAGCTCCTTGTAGAACGGAACATTGGCGTCGCCGTTGATGGTCGAGACCACGGCGGTCTTCTTGCCGGTCGAGCCGAACTTCTTGATGTCGGCGACGATCGTCTGCCAATCGGAATGACCGAACGGCGTGTAGTTGATCATGATGTCTTCCTGCTTGACGCCCTTCGACTTCAAGTAGGCTTCCAGGATCTTGTTGGTGGTGCGCGGATAGACGTAGTCGGTGCCGGCCA
>NZ_JBGMOE010000216.1:0-3329 GCF_041424195.1 Tardiphaga sp.
GCGATGGTTTCGTCTTTACCCGAAGCACGCATGTTGTCGAGCTTCTTGCCTTTGGTTGGGTTGACGCCCATGTCGGTGTCACGGCTGTTCAGACCAACGATCTGGCCGTTGTAGATCTCTTGACCGTGCTCAACGAACAGCTTGCCACGCGCCTGGAGGGTTTCCAGGGAGTAGGTCAGCGCCTTGCCGGTTTCTACCGATACCAGAACACCGTTCTGACGGCCGGACATGTCGCCGGACTTCATGGTGTCGTAGCGATCGAAGATCGAGGTCAGGATGCCAGCACCGTTGGTCAGGGTCAGGAACTGGTTACGGAAACCGATCAGACCGCGAGCAGGGATGTTGTATTCCAGACGAACACGGCCTTTGCCATCCGGCACCATGTTGGTCAGGTCGCCCTTACGCAGGCCCATCTCTTCCATGACCTTGCCCTGGGATTCTTCAGGGGTGTCGATGGTGACGTTTTCGAACGGTTCCTGCTTCACGCCGTCAACTTCACGGATGATCACTTCCGGACGACCAACACCCATTTCGAAGCCTTCGCGACGCATGGTTTCGATCAGTACCGAGAGGTGCAGCTCACCACGGCCGGAAACCTTGAACTTGTCAGCCGAGTCGCCTTCTTCAACGCGCAGTGCAACGTTGTACAGCAGCTCTTTGTCCAGACGCTCCTTGATGTTACGGGAGGTCACGAACTTGCCTTCTTTACCGCAGAATGGCGAGTCGTTTACCTGGAAGGTCATGGAAACGGTTGGCTCGTCGACGGTCAACGGCTTCATCGCTTCTACGGTGTCCGGGTGGCACAGGGTGTCGGAGATGAACAGCGAGTCCATACCGCTGATGCACACGATGTCGCCGGCAGCCGCTTCTTCAACGTCTACACGGTGCAGACCGTGGTGACCCATCAGCTTCAGGATACGGCCGTTACGCTTCTTGCCGTCAGCGTCGATAGCGACAACCGGGGTGTTCGGCTTGACGCGACCACGAGCGATACGACCAACGCCGATAATGCCCAGGAAGCTGTTGTAGTCCAGTGCCGAGATTTGCATCTGGAACGGGCCGTCACGGTCAACAGCCGGTGCTGGTACGTTGTCGACGATCGACTGGTACAGCGGGGTCATGTCTTCGGCCATGTCGTTGTGGTCCAGACCGGCAATGCCGTTCAGGGCCGAGGCGTAGACGACTTTGAAGTCCAGCTGTTCTTCGGTGGCACCCAGGTTGTCGAACAGGTCGAAGATCTGGTCCAGAACCCAGTCCGGACGCGCGCCTGGACGGTCAACCTTGTTGATGACCACGATTGGACGCAGGCCGGCTTCGAACGCCTTCTTGGTCACGAAACGGGTTTGCGGCATAGGGCCGTCTTGAGCGTCAACCAGCAGCAGCACGGAGTCGACCATCGACATTACGCGTTCTACTTCGCCGCCGAAGTCGGCGTGGCCCGGGGTGTCCACGATGTTGATGTGGTAGCCGTTCCAGTTGATGGCGGTGTTTTTCGCCAGGATGGTAATACCGCGCTCTTTTTCCTGGTCGTTGGAGTCCATCACGCGCTCGTCGTTGAGCTCGTTGCGCTCCAGGGTGCCGGATTGACGCAGGAGTTTGTCTACCAGGGTGGTCTTACCATGGTCAACGTGGGCAATGATGGCGATGTTACGTAGATTTTCGATCACTTGTGTATCTCGATCAGAGGATTCGGTGTGCTGTCAGGTCGTGGCAGCGATTAACAGTAGAGTCAGGCCTTGCCGTTACAGCTTGACGGCAGAGTCGGGGGGCCGGTGACGCAGGCCACAGGCAAACAGCCCCGGGCTCTTAGCTCGGTCGATAAACGCGCACATTGGCATGCCCCTCACTGAGCAAATGGTGAGCATGCAGGCGACTCATCACGCCTTTGTCGCAATACAGCAGGTACTGGCGAGTCGGATCCAGCTCCTTGAAACGAGCGTTCACTGCGTAGAACGGCATCGTCTGTACTTCTATGCCGGCAAGTTCCAGCGGGTCATCCTCGGCCGCATCCGGGTGACGGATGTCGATGACGATCTGACCGGCCAGCGCTTCGCCGACTTCTTCGATCTGCAAGTCCTGGCCCAATTCGTCGATCACTCGATCGATCGGCACCAGCTTGGCGTTTTCGAGCGCACGCTCGAGAACCGCCATGTCGAATTCTTTCTCTTCGTGCTCAACACGGTGGCGCTTGGCGGCGGTCTTCGGATTGACCGAGATGACCCCGCAGTACTCCGGCATGTGCCGGGCGAAATCGGCGGTGCCGATCTCGTTGGCCGTGTCGATGATGTCCTGCTTGTGCGCAACGATCAGTGGGCGCAGGACCAGTTTGTCGGTCACGCAGTCGATCACCGACAGGTTCGGCAGCGTCTGGCTCGATACCTGGGAGATCGCTTCGCCGGTGACCAGCGCGTCGATGTGCAGCCGGTCGGCGATGGCCGACGATGCGCGCAACATCATACGCTTCAATACGACGCCCATATGACTGTTATCGACTTTGCCGAGAATTTCGCCCAACACTTCTTCGAACGGAACACTGACAAATAGCACGCGTTGCGAGCTGCCGTACTTCTTCCAGATGAAATGCGCGACTTCCATCACGCCCAATTCGTGGGCACGCCCGCCGAGATTGAAGAAGCAGAAATGCGCCATCAGGCCGCGGCGCATGATCTGGTACGCGGCAACCGTCGAGTCAAAGCCGCCGGACATCAATACCAGCGTCTGCTCCAGGGCGCCGAGCGGGTAACCGCCGATGCCGTTGTGCTGGCTGTGGATGACAAACAACCGTTGGTCGCGAACTTCGATGCGAACTTCGATTTCCGGGTCTTTGAGGTCGATTCCGGCGGCACCGCACTCACGACGCAGCTTGCTGCCGACGTATTTTTCAACGTCCATCGAGCTGAACGGATGCTTGCCGGCACGCTTGCAGCGCACCGAGAAAATTTTCCCGGCCAGTACATCGCCGTAGTGCTGTTTGCACTTCTCGGTGATGTCGTCGAAGTCGCCCAGCGGGTACTCGTCGATCTGCAGAAAGTGCGCGACACCCGGGGTGCAGACCAGGCGCTCACCCATCTCTTTCAAGGCTTTGGGGTCGGTAACGCGGGTTTCCAGCTCGAGATTGTCCCACACACCGTTCACCACCACAGCCGGGTCCAGGTCACGGAGCACGGCGCGGATATTCTTGGCCAACTGACGGATGAAACGCGTCCGTACCGGTCGGCTCTTGATGGTGATCTCGGGAAAGACTTTAACGATTAATTTCATGGAAACAGCGCGCACAGGGCCAGCCGAAAAAGGGGGGCGCGGATTATAGCGGAAATCGCTCAAGGTTT
>NZ_JBGMOE010000217.1:0-3329 GCF_041424195.1 Tardiphaga sp.
GAATCTGGTCGTCCGTCACTTGATCCGCAGGTTCTTGCTATCCGAAGGCAAGCCGAGCCGCCTGTCCCAGTGGTATCCTGACCACAGACGATGCGGCCTGCCCGCAGACAGCCGTTACCCACACATCCCGTGACGCCGCATCTCCGGCGTCCACCGCATCCCGCCCCGCAATCGTGACGATCGCGATCGCCCCTCTCGATGGGGCAGGACGAAGCGGAAAATAATCAATATGGGGATGTTGTCAATAGTAATAGGAAAAAATGTTGGGAGCTGCTTGCTGCCCCAAGTTTGATTCCGGGGGCCCGATGGGGTATGTCGGAAGGGCTCGATTGCAGGAATGATGATGACCGATGGTTTTCGGCTTGATCGCTATCTCGCGCGGATCGGCTTTGACGGACCGGTTGCTCCGGATCTGGCAACGCTAACCGCCATTCATGCCGCTCAGGTCGAAGCGCTCCCAGTTGAGGGCCTCAATCCGTTGCTGGGTCTTCCGGTCAAACTGGATATGGCGTCGGTGCAGCAGAAACTCGTCGATGGCCGACGCGGCGGCTATTGCTACGAATTGAACGCGCTGCTGCGGGCTGCGCTCGTCGAGGTCGGCTTCAAGGTCACCGGACTTGGGGGCCGGGTGCGCTGGAATGCGCCGCCGGACAGTCCGCTCGGTCCGAGGGCGCATATGCTCCTGAGGGTCGATCTGCCGGACGGGCCATATCTCGCCGATGTCGGCTTTGGCGCCTGCGTGCTGGACGCACCCTTGCGGCTGGCTGTCGATATCGAGCAACAGACCGCGACAGGCACCTATCGACTGACCGAGGCCGATGGCCTGTTGTCACTGAGCGCGAAGCGGCCAGGCGGCTGGCGGACCATGTATGTGTTTGACCTGACGCCTCAGCTTCCAGCGGATTACGAGCTCGGCAACTGGTACACATCGACCAGCCCGTTCATGCCCTTCACGTCGATGCTGGTGATGGAGCGTGTCAGCGGCGACCGGCGCACCAGACTGGTCAACCGCCATCTGACCGTCGAGGGACGGGATGGCGAACCGGTGTCCGAACGCGTGCTCGGCAGCGCCGCGGAGTTGCAACAGGTCCTCGACGAGACCTTCGGCATCACGCCGCCGGCTTCCGCCGACGAGATTTTCGCGATCATCAGCGGCAACGCGGAACGCTCCTGATTGCGACAGTGGCGGGGGCAGTAGCTCCGCGCCATCTGAAGTTCCGATCCCGTTGCGACGGATGACACCTTCGGCTAATCCGCTTGCGATCATCACGAGGACCGTCACATGTCGCTGTCATCCGCCAAGAATTACGCGCTGCGCGCCGCCAAGTCGCAGGACCAGAAGGAAGCCACCGAGCTTCTGTCCAAGGCGATCATGGAGTTGACGCTGGCGATCGAGGCGCAGGACGCCAAGATCAAGAAGATGAACAAGGGCGGATGATCGGGGCGCCGATCTCACCGTTTTGCGATTGAACCTATTGCGCAGCTCCACGTTCAGTGTTCCCCACATCGGAAGGACACGACATGAGCGCGCTCAGCAAGGTCAAGGAACATATGGAAGTCATTGGCGCCGACGGCGTCCATGTCGGCACCGTCGACAAGGTCGAGGGCAACCGCATCAAGCTGACCAAGAAGGACAGCGGCGAGGGCAGCCACAAAGGTCATCATCACTTCATCGATGGCGGTCTGGTCGCGGAGGTCGAGGGTGACAAGGTGCGGCTGTCGGCCAATGGCGATGTCGCCTTTGCCATGGAAGAAGAGAAGTAGAACGAAAAAGCCCCGCGGTGTGAGCCGCGGGGCTTTCGTTTATATCGCGATGTTCGAGCGAGATGAAGCGTGCCTCACTTCACCTCCATCTGCAGACCTTCCTTGTCGATGATGGTCTTGAACTTGGCCGTCTCGGCCTCGATGAAGGTCTGATACTGCGCAGGGGTGCCGTAATCGGGCACGGCGCCCATCGCCATGATGGTCTTCTTCGCGGCATCGGTCGCCAGCAGGGTCTTGATCTGGCTGTTGAGCGAGTCGACGGCGGCGGTGGGGGTGCTCTTCTGATAGAATACGCCGAACCATGTCGACACATCGAAATTCGCGAGTTCAGGCGCGGTCTCGCGCATCGCCGGCACGTTCGGGCACTGCGCATTGCGTTCGGTCGTGGTCACCGCGAGCGCGTTGAGCTTGCCATCAAGCACTTGCGGCAGCGACGGATAGAGATTGTCGAACAGGATCTGGATGTCGCCGGCAAGCGCCGCCTGCAGAGCGGGACCCGCGCCGCGGAACGGCACGTGCTGCATCTTCAGCCCGGTGAGCTGCAGCCACCATGCGCCGGTGAGATGCGGGCTCTGGCCGACGCCGGACGAGCCGTAATTCAGCTTGTCCGGATTGGCCTTGATATAGGCGATCAGCTCCGGGACCGTCTTGATCGCCAGGCTCGGATGCGCGCAGACGATGTTGGGCAGCTTGATCATGTTGCTGACCGGCTGCAACTGGTCGCTCTTGTAGGTCAGGTTCCTGAAGATGCTGTAGGCAATGGCGTTGGGGCCGGGATTGCCGACCAGGATCGTATGGCCGTCGCCCTTCTGCCGCGCGACTTCGGCGACGCCGATGGTGCCGCCGCCGCCCGAGCGATTCTCCACCACCACTGACTGCCCCCAGGCCGGCTGCAGATGCGCGGCGAGCATGCGGCCCATCACGTCGGTCGAGCCGCCGGCTGCGGCAGGCACGATAATGCGGACGGTTTCGGTGGGCTTCCATTCACCGGCACCAAGGCTGGCGCGCGGCAGGATCGCGGCGCTGGTGATCGCGGCCGCGCCGGTCAGTACGGTGCGGCGGCTGATGAGTCTGGTCATGGTTTCTTCCCTCGATGGCGTCGTTTTGGTTCTTGGTCTTGCCGAAATCGTAGTGAGGCGGATGGCGGCGGGCAAGCCGACCTTTGACGCGCGGCCGCACCACACGGAAAAAGCCCCGCGGCGTGTGCCGCGGGGCTTGCAATCAGACGTCGCCAACTCATGCAGCGATCAGCGGAAGCTGATCAGCTTGAACAGCGGCGTGAGGTAACTCATTTCCTGGCCGGATGTCGGCGTGGTGCGGCTGATGAAGTCGAAGATCTTGCCGTCCTGCAGGCCGTAATTGGCGAGCCGGATCACCTTGCGGTTCTTGTCGAAATAGATCGCGATGACGCGCTGGTCGGTGACTTTCTGCGGCATGAACGCGACGGCGCGTTCGGCGCGCTGCGAGATGTAATAGAACACTTCACCTGATAGCGTGGCGACGGTGGAGGGCGTGCCCATCACGATCAGCACCTGATCCTGGCTGGCGCCGATCGGAATCTGCTC